>JBAXRL010000816.1:0-2008 GCA_037131205.1 Actinomycetes bacterium
CTACATGGCCGCCGACATCGTCGGCGGCGGCATGGGCGGCCACGCCGCCGGCGACGGTATCTCGGCGATCGACACGCACATGGGCAACTGCGCCATGATGTCCGCTGAAGCTCTCGAGGTGGAGGCGCCGGTACGCGTGCTGCGCACGGAGCTCGTGCCCGATTCGGGCGGCCCCGGCGAGCATCGCGGCGGGCTCGCGCTGGAGCGCCGGTACGAGTTGCTCGCGGACAGCGCCAACATCTCCGGCCGCTACGCCGACCAGACCCTCGAAGACACGCGCCCGTGGGGCGCCGAAGGCGGGCTTGCGGGCGCCCGCGCCGCCGTGAGTCTGGACCCCGGCGGTCCGCAGGCGCGCGAGATTCCCGGCAAGGGCGTGGACCTGCATCTGCGACGCGGCGACACGTTTGCGCTGCGCTCCAGCGGCGGCGGCGGCTGGGGCGACCCGCGGCGGCGCGCCCGCGAGCAGGTGCGCGCCGACCTGCGGGACGGCTACATCACCGCGCAGCAGGCGCGGGACGTGTACGGATTCGTCGCTGACGAATGATCCAGGTCCACTGACGAGTGTGGAGGCACGGGAGATGGCTGAAACGACGAGCGTCGAAGAGCGCGTGCTGGAGCGCATCCGCGGTGGCCGCGACGAGCTGGTCGGGCTGCTCGGCGAGCTGATCGCCTGTGACACCACAGCCCGGCTGCCCGGCGACCCGGCGCGGGATGAGGCGAGACTGCAGGAGATCCTCGCAGTCCGCCTGTGCGCGCTCGGCGCCGAGGTGGACGTCTGGGAACCCGAGCCGTTCGTGCCGGGCGACTCGCCGGTCATTCCCTACGCGCTCGACTTCGAGGGGCGCCCGCAGCTCGTCGCGCGGCTCGCCGGCGCCGGCGGAGGGCGCTCGCTGCTGCTCAACGGGCACATCGACGCCGTGCCCTGCGGCGACCTCGCCCGCTGGGACAGCCACCCCCTCGCCGCCGAAGTGCGTGACGGCTTTCTGTACGGCCGCGGCGCCAACGACATGAAGGGCGCGCTCGCCGCGTTCGTACACGTCCTCGAGTGCCTGTGGGCGGAGGGCGTGCACGTGCGCGGCGACGTGATCGTGGCCGCCGACTCCGAGGAAGAGTCCTCCGGCGCCGGCAGCCTCCGGGTCGCCGAGCGCGGCGTCAAAGCCGACGCCGGCATCTGCGGCGAACCGACCGGCTTCGACGTGTGGGCCGCTTGTCGCGGCACCATCAATGTGAGGATCACGGTACCGGGACGCAGCGGACACGCGGAGATGCCGCAGGCCGGCTGGCGCGAGGGCGGCGCGGTCAACGCCATCGAGAAGCTCGCTCCCGTGCTCGGCGCCATCCGCGCCCTGCGCGAAGACTGGCGCACGCGTGAAGACGGGCGGCACCCGCTGCTGGCGCCGCCCGACATCGTCCCCACGCTCGTGCGCGCCGGCGAATGGATGGTCACCTACCCCGATGCCTGCCTGCTGACCTGCGACGCGCAGTACCTGCCGGTGCGTGTGGACCCGGCCGGGTACGGAAAAGGAGTGCGCGAGGAGATCACGGCGCGGTTGCACGCCGCCGCCGCCGCCGATCCCTGGCTCGCCGAGCACCCGCTCATCATCGAGTTCATCGCCGAGACCGCCCCGGCCGAGGTCCCCGGCGATCACGAGATCGTGCGGCTCGCTCTGCAAGCCGCCGGCGAGCTCGGCCGTGTGGGCAGGATCTCCGCGCTCGACTCGTGGCACGACGCGGCCACCTATACGCGCTTCGGCACGCCCACCGTCTCGTTCGGGCCCGGCGGCTTCGAGACCGCCCATCGCGAGAACGAGCGCGTCCCCGTGCAGGACCTCGTCGACCATGCCTGCGCCGTGGCGCTCATCGCGATGCGCTTCTGCGGGGTTTGAGCGGGATCCGGCAGCGACCCGTCGGGCGGGCGGGCGCCCGTCCGTGCGAGGCATGCAAGTCAGGCTCCTCGGGAATGATGGGCGCACTTCCCGCCCGCGACCAAGGAGAGACCATGGCGTCA
>JBAXRL010000817.1:0-2007 GCA_037131205.1 Actinomycetes bacterium
AAACGACCACATGCCCCTTCTTGTGCCCCTGCTCGACATACCTGTGCGCCTCGACGATCTCGTCCAGCGGATAGCACCTGTCGATGACCGCCCGGATCTTCCCGTGCTCGATCAGATCTGTGAGGAACACCAGATCCTCGGGACTCCCGCCACCGCCGGATCCAGAGTCAGAGTTGACGTTGAGGTAGACGCCGCCCTTCTTCAGAGCCTTCTTGCCCCGCGAGGACGGCAGCTTGTCCACCGCATCGAACACGACGTCGTAGGACTCACCTTCGGCGAAGTCCTGCTCCGTGTAGTCGATCACGTGATCGGCGCCGAGCGACCTGACCAGCTCGACGTTGGCGGTGCCGCAGACGCCTGTGACCTCCGCTCCGAAGGACTTCGCGAGCTGCACCGCATAGGTGCCCACGCTTCCCGAGGCTCCATAGACCAGGACCTTCTGGCCGCGCTTGATGTTCGCCTTCCGAAGGACCCTCAAGGCCGTGGCCCCGCCGGTGGCGACCCCGGCGGCGGCCTCCTGCAACGACATGTTGGCCGGACGCATGGCCAGCATCCCGTCCTTCGAGATCGACTTTCTGGGCTTCTCGCGGATGCACGCGTACTCCGCGTACGCGCCAAGTCCCCATCCGGTGAACCCGAAGACCTCGTCACCCTTCTTGAACAGCGTCACGTCCTTGCCGACCCGTTCGACCACCCCGGCCAGCTCCATTCCCAGGATCGGGTTCCTGGGCCGGGTGAAGCCGAGGACGAGGCGAGCCATGAGCCGCTGCCCGCGGGGAACGTCGAAACTGCGGATCCGCACGTCCCCCCGGTGAGCGGTGGTCGCGCACACCTTGATGAGGACCTCGTCGTCCCCGGGAACAGGCCGCTCCACATCACGAAGCTGAAGGACGTCGGGGGGGCCGTAGGCTGTGCAAACCGCCGCCCTCATGAGGCGCCTTCTCCAGTCGCCGCGACCGACGCAAGGGCGGGCGCGCTGAATCCTTTGACGATCAGCCATACCGCGAGGACGATCTCCGCCACCGCCAGGGGCAGCATCAGGATCCCGAAGCCGTGGCCGAACAAGGCCAGCAGCGGCCAGGCCAGGTAGAGGACGGCGCCGACGAGGCCCCAGACCGACAGCCAGCGGGGGATGAGCCGCGACTGGTAGAAGAGGGAGTAGAACATGAGGGAGCCGAGGCTGAAGACGATGGCAGTGAGGTACCCGGGAAGCGGACCCGCGAAGAGCGCGCTGAGGGTCTGGAAGTGCGGAGCGCCGGCAGACGCCGCCTCCGCATGCTCCCGGCTGAGCTCGACGAGCAGCAGCCAGGCGGCCGCACTGGCCATGTAGGCGACGGTCTCGAGCGCGCCCCTGAAAACGACGCATCCAAGCGCCAGAACTTCGTTGACCTTCTTGAAGACGGGGAACATCAAGACCGGGACCATCGCCAGCGCGAGGCCCATGACCAGCACGAGGAGCGCTCCCAGCACGACCTGGTTCTGGCTTGCGGCGATCTTGGTGAGGGCATCCGGGCCGTCCAGCAGGCCTCCTGTCACGACGTAGCTCAGCACGCCGGCGATGTCTCCGATGATGAACAGCGCCCCCACGATGATCGCGGACTTTCTGTACGAGAACATGTCACTCTCCTTCGTCTGTCGCTTGTGGTGCCGGGCTGGGCGCAAGGCGATTGACCGAGACCAGCGGCACGCCGAGATCACGCACCTTCTTCAGGAGTCCATGGAGCGCGGCCTGGTCGACGACCGCTCCGGTCAGGAGCGTGTCGCCGTCGTCTTCCAGCGTGATCGACAGCCCTGCGAACCAGTCGGTCCAGGCGGGCCCGAGATGGCCTTCGATCCTGATCTGATAGATCGAGGGCCATGCCGGGCCTGTCCCCTGGTTTCGTTGCTCTGCCACTCGTCTCACCGCCCTTCTTCCGCCGCTCGAGACGTCTGCAGTGCGCCTCCTCTACGAGCATGGGGGCGTACGGAGGCGCCGTCATCGGTCCAAAGGACTATTCGGTGGGACTA
>JBAXRL010000818.1:0-2001 GCA_037131205.1 Actinomycetes bacterium
GACGTGTGCGGGCCAGCGACTCGCGGCCGGTGAAGGCGTGGGGACGGAGGGCTGTCTTCCCATCGGTTTCCCTGGCGGCTTCGCCACCCGCGGCGGGTGAAGACGAGCGTGGAAGGGCTATCCTCCCATCAGGAACCGGCCTTCCCTCTCTTCCCCCGGCAGCCGCGCCCGCGGACGGCCGGGCACGATGAGAAGGTTGAGGGTGCGGCCTTCTCCACAGGGGCGGCGGGGCCGCGCGGAAGGCGGCGGGGCCGGGGCCGGAGGCGCAGCCCCTCACGGCGCCGGCTCCAGCGACGCCGGCGGCGCCTCGCGCTCCCCGAACAGGACGACCAGCAGCCCGGCGACGACAATGAGGGCGCCGCCGCCGACCGTCCACACCGAGATGCTCTGACCGAGGAGCAGCAGCGCGTACAGAGGCGCGGAGACCGGCTCGAGGTAGCCCAGGATCGAACTGTGCTGCACCTTGATGCGGCCGACGCCCTCGGTCCACATCGTGTAGGCGATCGCCGTGCAGAGCACGCCCAGCACCAGCCCCACGACGAGATCGCGCCCCGTGAGCCGGTAGCCCGCGCCCACCGTCTGCCACAAGGCGAGCGGGAGCAGGATCAGCGCGTCCAGCACGCTCTCGGTGATGACGATGGTGACGCTCGAAACCCGTCTGGTGAGATCCTTCACCACGAGCATGAAGCCGGCGTAGCCGATCCCCGACGCCACCCCGGCGGCGATGCCGGCCGGCGCGAGCCGCACGCCGTCGCCGAGCAGCGACGGCGCGAGGATCACGGCCAGGCCGCCCAGCGCCAGGGCGAGAGCCGGGTACACGATGCGCTCGGTGGGCGCATGGAAGAACCGCGGCGCGAGCAGCGCCACCCACACCGGCGCCATGAACTGCAGGAACATGCCGATGGCCACACTGGTCGAGCGAAGGGCGAAGAAGAAGAGGAGCAGGGCGCACGAGTCGAGCAGCGCCATGAGGAGGAGGCGTGGCCACACGGCGCGGTCGCGCACGCCGGCCAGAGGCCGGCGCCTGGCGAACACGATGCCGAGAATGATGCCGGCGGTGGCGAAGCGCAGCACGAGGAGGGCGCTCTCGGGCGCGGTCGCCCAGTCGACGAGGACGCCGATGAGGCCCATGATGAGAAACGCGCCGGCGACCAGCAGGTAGCCCCGGGCGGCGCGGCTGTTCACGGGGCGTAGCCTCGGGCGGCGCGGCTGTTCACGGGGCGCCGCCTGTCATCAGAGCGGCTCCGGCGGTGCGGCCGCGGCGACGGAGGCTTCGCCTTCGCCGCGGCCGAACACCACGACCAGCAGCCCGGCGCCCAGGATCAGGGCGCCGCCGATCACCGTCCACACGGTCGGCATCTGCCCCACCAGGAACACGGCGTAGAGCGGCCCCGCCACCGGCTCGATGTAACCCAGGATCGTGACTTGCTCGACGCGTACCCGGCGGGTGCCCTCGATCCAGAGCGTGTAGGCGATCGCCGTGCAGAAGACTCCCATGACGGCGGCGGCGATCCAGGCGCGCCCGTCCACGTGGTAATTGGTGCTGGAGAACTGCCACAGAGCCAGCGGCAGCACAAACAGTGTGTCGCCGGCCGCCTCGGCCGTCGAGATGGTGGACGGCGCGACGATCCTCGTGAGCCCCTTCACCGAGACGGCGTACGTGGCGTAGCCGAACCCCGTGAAGAGCGCCGCCAGCAGGCCGGCGAGCGAGAGCGTGACGCCCTCGCCGAGCAGGTCGGGCAGGAGGATCACAGTCAGGCCGGCGAGGGCGAGGCCGAGCGCCGGCCACACGATGGGATCCCGCGGAGAGTGAAAGACCCGCGGGGCCATGAGAGCCACCCAGACCGGCATCAGGAACAGCAGGAACATGGCGATCGCGACGCTGGTGTTGAGCACGGCGAAGAAGAAGAGGAGCAGGGTCAGCGACGACATCGCCGCCATGACGATGAGGCGCCAGGCGGCGCCCGGGCGGCGCCAGTCGGCGATCATCGGGCGCCGCAG
>JBAXRL010000819.1:0-1998 GCA_037131205.1 Actinomycetes bacterium
GGCATCAGCTGTAGTTCGCCCCCGCCAGCTTCCCTGCCGAGAATACCTCACACAGGCGAACTATCCGCTGGATGCCTTTGTTGGGCGAGACGCGTCCGATACCAGCCGAATCTCGAGATGGCATCCGACGGCCTGGGCGTATCTCTTCAGGGTTCTGACAGACGGGGAGTGCTTGCCTGTCGCTTCCAACCGCGAGACTACGCTTTTCGTCGTGCCCATCGAGTGGGCCACCGCCTCTTGAGTCAGCCCGGAGGCCAGCCGTGCAGAGAGCAGTTCGCGGATGAGAGCGTACTCGTCAGCGAGCGCGTCGTAGGCTTCCTTGAACCCCTTGCGCTCCATCGCACGAGCGAGGAACTCCTCGCGGTCATGGGGTACCGGCCTGTATGCGAGATCAGCCATTCCGCACTTCCTTCATCCTCTTGCGAGCGATTGCCAGCTCACGGTCCGGTGTCGCCTGCGTCTTCTTGACGAACGCGTGCAGTACTACTACCCGCTGGCCGACGACGAAGCAGTACAGAGCCCTGCCGATGCCCTCGCGCCCGCGGGGCCTGAGTTCGAACAGCCCGCCGCCCATGGTGCGCGAGTGCGGCAGGCGCAGGTTCGGGCCGAACTCCACGATGAGGTCCACTAGACGCGTGTAGTCAGCCAGGATGTCGGTCGGCCAGTGCTTGACCTCGTCCCGGACGCGTTCGTGGAAGTACTCAACGGCGTAGGGCATAGGGCGATGTTAGCATAAATGCGAACGCTCCGTCAAGCGCAGATGCGTCTGGAACGTTCTACCGAGTGTGACCGAAGTGCACATTCAGACTGCGTAAGGGCGGAATCGACGGCACCTGCCGCGCCCCGATCGGTTGCCCGAGGCGCCGCCATGACGACCAATGATGTGCCCAGCGGGAATCCGAGTCTGACTCGCACCTCATCCAGCGTCGCGGCAACTCGTCGGGATGCGAGAAGCGCTGGCGACCCCGAGAGCTCGGCTCTTCGGCGCGTTCTCGTGAGCAGGCCTGGCCTATCTCGAGTCGAGCGCATCCATCGGCCCGAAGGACCGGCGCGGCCGGGGCGGCGCCGCAGGCGCTCCGCCCCGGCCGCGCGCACCAAGTGAGGCGACAGCGTGTCAGACCGCGCGATAGATGTGTCGAGCGTTCCGGACGCGCGAGCGGAGCTGGGGAAGGGGATGCGAAGGGGGCTCGCGAGGCGGCCGCTGCGAGGCAGGGGTGGCTCTGTCACCCCGTGCGAGCAGCGGCCTGCTTGCCGAGCGGAGCGAGCGCAGCGAGCGCCCCCCTGAGCGCCCCTTCCCCAGCGCAGCGCGACGATGACGGCGGTGCGGTCGACCGCACTCGCCACCGTCTGATACGCTCTCGGCCGAACGCCGACCACTCGAGGTACCATGGCTGATCCGCTCGAGATCTTCGCCCTCCCGCTCGGCCCGCTGCAGGCCAACTGCTTTGTCGTCGTGCAGGGTCAGACCGGCCTCGTCATCGACCCGGGCGACGAGGCCCGCGTCGTCATCGCGGCCTTCACCGAGCTCGGCTTCGCGCCTGCCGCGGTGCTGGTCACGCACGGCCACTTCGACCACTTCGGCGGCGTCGCGCCGCTGGCCACGCACTTCGGCGTGCCCGTGTACGTCGGCGCCGCCGACGCCGCCGAGATCGCCGACAGCCGGCTCGGCGCCATGTCCGGCTTCGACATCGAGCCGGTGGCCGGCGCCCTCACCATCAGCGGCGAGCAGACCCTGGAACTGCCCATCGAGGTGCTCGCCATCCCCACGCCGGGCCACTCGCGGGGCTCTTACACGTTCGCCCTCGGCGAGTCGCACCTGTTCTCCGGCGACCTCATCTTCCAGGGCAGCGTCGGCCGCACCGATCTGCCCGGCGGAGACATGGACGCGTTGCTCAACTCCATCGCCGGGCTGGTGCGGCGCTTCCCCCCCGACGCGGCCGTGCACTGCGGCCACGGCCCCGACACGTCCCTGGGCCGGGAGCTGGCTCTCAACCCGTT
>JBAXRL010000820.1:0-1997 GCA_037131205.1 Actinomycetes bacterium
GCTTTCTCCGCGACGACGCGCTCGCGGATCTCGCGGCTGTTCTCCTCGAGCAGCGGGTTGGGCGCGTGGTTGGGGAAGGTGCCGTCGACGGCGAAGAACATCTCCACGCGGTCGATGGGGGTACCGTCGAAGACCAGGGGGGCGAGCTTGCCCGCGACCCCGTTGGCGGCGTCCATGACCACGCGGTAGGGCCGGAAGGACGAGCTGTCGACGAGGGCACGCAGGTGGGCGACGTAGGCGGGGTACAGGTCGAGGCGCTCGTAGCCGGCGCCGGCGCTGCGCGCCGGCAGCTCCACGAGCGCCTGGCTGCGCTGCTTGAGCTCGGGGATGCCGGACTCGCCGCTCAGCGGCAGGGCGCCGGCGCCCACGAGCTTCATGCCGTTGTACTGCGGCGGGTTGTGCGAGGCGGTGACCATGACGCCGCCGTCGAGGCCCCGCGAGGCGACGCCGAAGTACAGCATCTCCGTGGGCACGAGGCCGAAGTCCACGGTGGAAGCGCCGGCGGCGGCGGCGCCGGCGGCGAACGCCTCGAGCAGACCGGTGGACGACGGGCGCGGGTCCATGCCCGCGCCGAGCCGGGTCGCGCCGAGCTGCTGCGCCAGGGCGCAGCCGATGCGCTCGGCGGCCTCCTCGTCGACCTCCTGCGGGTACAGCCCGCGGATGTCGTATGCCTTGAAGATGTCGTCGGGGATCGTCATCAGCCCTCCTTGCCGCGAAGCTGCTCGTGGAACTGGATGGAATTGTCTGGCAGCGTGGTCTCGGGGTACACGCAGATGCCGCCGACGAGGCGGTTGCCGGCGCCCACCTGGCAGCCTTCGCCGATCACGGCGCTGTGGAGCTGCGTGCCCGCGCCGATGCTGCTTTGGCGCACGACGATGCTGCGCTCCACCTGGGCGTGCGCGCCGATGACCACGCCGGCCTGGATCACCGACTCGAGGATCGTCGCGCCCTCCGCGACCACGGCGCCGGCGCCGAGCACGGCCAGCGGACCGACGCGGGCGCCGGCCTCCACGCGCGCGTTCTCGCCGATGTAGCACGGCGGCACGACGCGCGCCCGCGCGTGGATGTCGGCGGACGCGGCGACGTACAGGTACTGCTCGCCGAGCAGGTCGGCGACCGCCGTATCGACGGTGCGCTCGAGGATGTCGAAGTGCGCCTGCAGGTAGCTTTCGGGGGTGCCGATGTCGCGCCAGTAGCCGTGGTCCACGTACCCGTACAGCGACCCCGCCTGGGCGAGCCGCGGAAACACGCCGCGCTCGATGCTGAACAGGCGCCCCCGCGGGATCAACTCGAGCACCTCGTGCTCGAGCACGTAGACGCCCGCGTTGATGAGCGCGGTGCCCTCCCACTCGCCCGGTTTCTCCACGAAGCTGGCAACGCTGCCGTCGTCGCGCAGCTCGACGAGACCGTAGCGTCGGGGGTCGTCGACCGGCGTCAGGAACACCGTGCCCATGGCGCCCTTGGCGGCGTGCAGCGCCGCCAGCGCCGTGAGGTCGACGTCGCTGAGCACGTCGCCGTTGCACACGTAGAAGCTGCCGTCGTGGAGCTTGTCGGCGCAGTTCGCCACGGCCCCCGCCGTGCCCAGCGGCTCGGTCTCGACGGCGTAGTCGACCTGCAGACCGTAGCCGGCGCCGTCGCCGATCTGCGCCTCGATGGCCGCGGCCAGAAAGCCGGTGGAGAAGATGGCGCGCTCCACGCCGTGCCGCGCCAGATCGTCGAGGATGTAGGCGACGAACGGGCGCTCGACGACCGGGGCGACGGGCTTCGGCACGCGCGAGGTCACAGGGCGCAGGCGCGTGCCCTCCCCGCCGACGAGGATGATGGCCTGGGTGGGAGTGCGGTGACTCGTGCTCATGCGCGGCCGCCGGTCACGCGCCGGCGGGCGCCGGACCGGGGTCGCCGAGGCCGATGCCCTCGTACTCCAGGCCCGCCGCCGCGGCGACGGCGGGGTCGATGAAGTTGCGCCCGTCGATGAGCAGCGGCCGCTTCATGACGGC
>JBAXRL010000821.1:0-1995 GCA_037131205.1 Actinomycetes bacterium
GTCAGCGACCGGCCCGTCCTCTTCGTCTTCAACACCGACGACGGCGTGGGCGCCGCCGAAGCGCTGGCCGCCCACGCCGCGTTCGTCGAGTGGGCGCGCGGCCGCGGCGACCAGGTGGTCGCCGTCGCCGCGCGCCTCGAAGCCGAGCTCGCCGATCTCGAGCCCGAAGACGCCGCCGAGTTCCGCGCCGAGCTCGGCGCCGACGAGGCGGGGGCGGTCGACGTCTTTCTGCGCGCGGCCTATGAGGTGCTCGGCTACATCACCTTCTTCACCGGCGACCTTCGCAGCAGCGAGTCGCGCGCCTGGCAGCTACCCCGCGGCTGGACGGCCAAGCAGGCCGCGGGGCGCATCCACAGCGATATCGAGCACGGGTTCGTGCGCGCCCAGGTCGTGAACATCGACGACCTCATCGCGCTGCGCTCGTTTCACGCCGCCCGCGAGAAGGCGCTGCTGCGCACCGAGGGCAAGGAATACGTCGTTCAGGACGGCGACGTGATCAATTTCATGCACACGGGGTGAGGCGGGGCAGGGCCGGCGGCGGCCGGCGCGGCCAAGCCGGCGCGGTCGCTCGCCAACGCGGCCGCCGGCCGGGCGGCGAGGGTCAGTCTCCGGCGGATCCGGCGGCCACGACGCGGTCGCGGCCGAGCCGTTTGGCGACGTAGAGCGCCCGGTCCGCGGCCTCGAGCAGGCCCTCTTTGGTCGTGGCCGCCTGCGGACAAGTGGCCACGCCGATGCTGATGGTCAGGCCTCCGTTGCCGTGATGGTGCTCGGCCACGGCGGCGCGGATGCGCCCGGCGATCTCCACCGCCTCCGCCTCGGCCGCCCCGGGGAGCACCACGACAAATTCCTCGCCGCCGTAGCGCGCCACCAGGTCGGCGCGCCGCGTGCAGCTCTCGATGATGCGCGCCGTGGCCTGCAGCGCGGTGTCGCCGGCGGCGTGCCCCAGGCGGTCGTTGTACTCCTTGAAGAAGTCGAGATCGCAGAAGAGGAGCGCCACGCCATGGCTCTCGTGGCGCGCCCGGCTCAGCTCCTCGGTCAGGCGCTCGTGCAGGTAGCGGTGGTTGTACAGCCCGGTCAGGCCGTCGGTGATGGCCTCGATCTCGGCGCGGCTCAGGCGGACGGCCGCCTCCTGCAACGTGGAGACCGGGGCCTCGGTGGTCATGCGCGCGAAGCCTTTGGCGCCCATCGCGCTGAGAGCGGGCACGTCGGCCACCACGGCCGCGAGGATCTCTCCATCCTCGCCGGTCAGCGGCGCCAGGCCGTTGACCCACACCCCGAAGTTGTCGACAAAGAGGGCGTTGGAGACGATGGGGCGGCCCGAGAGGACCTGCGTGATGGCGTCGTCGGCGACCACATCCTCGCCGAGCGGCGAGCGCTCGGGTGAGCCCTCCTCCTCGGCGTCGACCACGATCACGGTGCGCCCGTCCCTGCTCGCCGAGGTCGTCATGAAGCGCACCTCGGGGTGGGCGTCACGCGTTTCCCGCAGCACCTTCTGGATCCCGGCGTACTCCGGACCAGCCTCGTCGTCGGGATCGCGGAGCGTGGCGTGCCGCTCGGGGTCGATGCGCGCCGCCGCCTCGGCGGCGGCGCGCCGCGCCACCTCGCGCAGCCCGGCCAGCCGCTCCAGCACGCGCAGAAACGCGTCGCTCATGCCGGGGTCGAACTGCGTGCCCCGGCAGCTCCGCAGCTCGGCGAGACACTCCTCGTAGGTGCGCGCATCGCGATACGGACGCTGCAACGACATGGCGTCGTAGGAGTCGATGACGCACAGCGCCCGCGCCAGCTCGGGGATCTCCTCGCCGGCGAGTCCGTCGGGGTAACCCTTGCCGTCGTACCGCTCGTGGTGGTGCCGCACGGCGGCCACAAGATCGGCGGAGAAGAGCGGTTTGATGATCTCGGCGCTCACGGCCGGGTGCTGCCGCATGAGCTCCCACTCCTCCGCGTTGAGCGGCCCCTGCTTCACGAGGACTCTGTCGGAGACGCCGATCTTGCCGA
>JBAXRL010000822.1:0-1992 GCA_037131205.1 Actinomycetes bacterium
ACGACCTCGAGCTTGAGCTCGATGTTGAGCGGCACGTCGCCGAAGGTGCGGCCCTCCATGCGGATGTAGGCCCACTTGCGGTCGTCGAGCCACTTGACGTAGTCGCTGGGGCCGATGTGCACGTTGTCGGCGCCCATGTCGTAGTCGAGCTGGCTGGTGACGGCGTTGGTCTTGCTGATCTTCTTGCTCTCGAGGCGCTCGCGCTCGAGCATGTTGAGGAAGTCGGTGTTGCCGCCCACGTTGAGCTGGCTGGTGCGCTCGAGCTTGACGCCGCGCTCGCGCATGAGGCGCGTGAGCACGCGGTGCACGATGGTGGCGCCGACCTGGCTCTTGATGTCGTCGCCGATGATGGGCACGCCGGCCTCGACGAAGCGCTTCTGCCAGTAGGGCTCACGGGCGATGAACACGGGGATGCAGTTCACCATGGCGCAGCCGGCGGTGAGGATCTGCTCGGTGTACCACTTGGTGGCCTCTTCGCTGCCCACCGGCAGGTAGTTGATGACCACGTCCGCCTGCGTCTCCTTGAGGATGCCGACGATGTCGGCGGTGGCGCCGGGCGCCTTCTCGATGATCTGCGAGAGGTATTTGCCGAGGCCGTCGTGCGTCATGCCGCGCACGACTTTGACGTCCTTCTTGGGCACCTCGGCGAACTTCACGGTGTTGTTGGGCTTGGTGAAGATGGCCTCGCTGAGGTCCTTGCCCACCTTGTTC
The DNA here is from genome assembly GCA_037131205.1 of Actinomycetes bacterium. Lineage (GTDB taxonomy): Bacteria > Actinomycetota > Thermoleophilia > UBA2241 > UBA2241 > CAIXSE01. The sequence continues at coordinate 712 of JBAXRL010000822.1, forward strand.
TTGTCGATGTCGATGGCGGCCACGAACTCGATGTCGCGGATGTGGTAGCCGCCGAGCACGGGGTGCATGAGGCCGGGGACGAAATCGGACTTCCTGGCGTTCTTGTAGAACTCCACACCCTGAACGAACGACGAGGCGCAGTTGCCGACGCCGATGATCGCCACGCGTACCGGATTACCCAAGATCGGTGTACCTCCACTGGCAGCGGCCGCGTGCGCGGCCGCCTCGATGCGCACCGCCCGCGAGCGTCAGCTACGCTCCTCGCGGGCTCAACGATAACGCGCAAGAGTATATCACGGGCTCGCGCGCAGCTTGCGCATGACGTGGACCATGCGGTGCGCCACGGTCAGCGAGGTGAGCGCCGCAGCCAGGTACACGACCCAGACCAGCACGCTGGTGTCGCCGATGCTCCAGCCCGAGAACAGAAAGCCGAGACCGAGCAGGACGAGGCGCTCCGGCCGCGACATCAGGCCTACCTTGCACTCCACGCCGAGCGCCTCGGCGCGGGCGCGCGTGTACGAGACCATCTGCGCCGCCCCCAGGAAGACCAGAACGGCGACCGTGGGCGCCCACTCGCCGAGACGCGCGAAGTAGATCACGAGAGCCCCGGAGGCCAAAAGCTCGGAGATGCGGTCGGTGGTCGAATCGAGGAAGGCGCCGGCCTTCGTGGGGCCGGCGCCGGCGCGCGCCACGGCGCCGTCGAGGGCGTCGCAGAACCCCGCGACGACCCCCAGAGGCACCGCCCACACGAAGTGACCGGTAAGGACGAGCGGCACCAGGCCGACCTGGAGCAGCAGCCCGAAGACCGTGAGCATGTCGGCGGAGACGCCGAGGTGAGCGAGGACGACGCCGACCTTGAAGAAGCCGCGGCGCGCTCCGTCGGTATAGCGGGTCTTGAGGTTGGCCACGTCAGCCGTCGCGCTCGCGCGCCGTCACGGCGCGCGAACCCGTGACGTCACTCGCCTGAAGGCTCACGGCGAGGACGTAGGAAGCCAGCAGAACGAGCACGCTGCCGACCGCATCGACGATGAAGTGGTTGCCGGTGGCGACGATGGCGAGCAGCACCAGCGCCGGGTAGGCGAAGCCGCCCCAGCGCAGCCAGGTCTGGCGGGCCAGCATGAAGACGGCGAGCGCCAGGAAGAGCGCATAGGCGAAGTGGAGGCTGGGCATGGCCGCGAAGGGGTTGGCGAGGAAGCCGTTCTCGAAGATCGCCGACCGTTTGCCCTGCAGGTAGCTGATGTCGGCGACGCCGGAGGTGAAGATCATGCGCGGCGGCGCCGT
>JBAXRL010000823.1:0-1989 GCA_037131205.1 Actinomycetes bacterium
CCGATGGAAGCCTCGAATTCGCCGTACTTGGCGTGCAAGTGCGGCAGCGCGTGATCCTGTGCCGCAGATTCCAGTCACCTTGGACACCGATTCCGGGCAGGCGATCAGCGTAGCAGCGAAGCGACACCGACTCTGCCTATTCCTAACAGAGCGATCGGCTTCAGGTCAACTTGGGGCTGCGTCGCGGAGCGATCTGTTCGGCCCTCGAGTGCGTACCTTCGAACGCCTTGATCGGCCGAGTGGTCCTGCGCTAACGCGCGGGCCGAAAGCCACACGGAGCCATGTTCGGTACGACATCGCAGCCCAAGGCGTCCGCGATTTGAACCATCGTGCGCAAGGTCGGGCTCGACTTATGCTGCAGAAGCTGCGACACGTGAGCACGAGAGACGCCGAGCCGACGAGCGAGGTCGGACTGCGAAAGGCCCTGATCGGTCATCAGGCGAGCGATCTCGTTGGTGAACGCGCTGATCGCGAGCTCGTGCTTGTACTCGACTTGGCTCGCCTCGTCCGCGATGAGCTCGTTGAGCTGGTCCAGGATGTCACTCATAGATCTCGCCTCCCTCCAGGAACGCATCGCTCAGCATCTTCACGGCTTTCATCGTGTCTCGTTGAGCTCCTGATCGCTCTCTGTCTTGTCTGCGATGCGGGCGATCACGAGGCCACGGTCAGTCTGAAACGCGTGGCCTCGACAGGCTCGCGGGTGATGGACCTTGTACTCGCATAGGCGATGGCCGCGGTGCTTGTGAGCGTCGAGCCACTTGAACAGCTCCTGGTTGGCAGGTGGTCCGTTCTCATCGACGTCCTTGATGCGCGCCAGCATGACAGGGGCCGTGGCCGGCACTGGCCCGAGGCGGACACGAGCATCCAGGTGCGCGCTCCCGCTTTCTGCGCCTTCACGTTGGCAGCCCAGCCCGGGTGTGCCATCGGTATCGGCTATGTAAACAAAGAGCTTTACACATGTCCAGCGCAGCCTCACGTAGTGTGTCTGCTCCCAGAAGAAGACCTCGTCGGTTCGGGCAAGCCCGAACGGGGAGGAGCGGCGAAGCAAGTGCGCGCCGCTCAAACGCGGATTCGAGCGCGCGTGGCGGCCCGAGCCCAAATGCGAACCTCACGGTTGACGCTTGCGGTGGATGTGCCGTCGTCAGGCCAATGCCCGATCATGACCATCCCCATCGCTCAGGCGCCGGTGAGCCACGAATGGGGCGCCCGGCGGGTATGAGGCGCAGCACTTCCCGACTGATCGAGCGATGGCCGGCGCCCGCCATGTCGATGACGAAGCCCTCTCCGGCTACCGAACGACCTCCCAGCGTGCTCCGCGGCCTCTGCCGACGAGCCGGACTGTGCCCTGCCGCTTCATCTCCGCGAGCACCTTCTTGATGAGCTGCGGGCTGGCCACGGGCGCCTGAACCGCCAGGTCGCCCAAGGTGAACTGCTCCACTTGAGCGAGCACGGTCTGGCGCACGAGGTCGCTCTTGGCGGGGCGAGCCGCGGCCGATCCCATCTGCAGCTCGAACTCGTCGTAGGCACGGCGCAGCACGTCGAGGAAGTAGTTCCACCAGGGGACGATCGCGTTGCGGCCTTCGTGCCAACCATCAGAGCATTCGGCCAATGCCCGGTAGTACTGATCCTTGCTCTGCTCGACGATGCGCTCGAGGCTGACGTACCGAGCGACCTGGAAGCCGTGTGATTGGAGCAGGAGCGTCGTTGCCAGCCGCGAGACGCGCCCGTTGCCGTCGCGGAAGGGATGGATGCACAGCAGATCGAGGGCGAAGGTGGCGACCACCAGAAGCTGAGGCAGGCGCTGCTCGTCAGCGGCGTCTCGATAGTTCAGGCAGAGCGCCGCGACAGCGTGCGGCGCGTCCTTCGCGGACGTGGGGACGAACCGCACCTTCGCCTCGCCGCCGGGCAGGATCTCGATGATCTCGTTGTCGCGTTCCTTCCATGCTCCGGCGTCGCCGGTGAGGCCGCCCTGAGCGAGGGCGTGCAGTC
>JBAXRL010000824.1:0-1984 GCA_037131205.1 Actinomycetes bacterium
ACCAGCGAAAGGCGTCGGCGCCCTGCTTGTCCAGGATGTCGTCGGGCTGCACCACATTGCCTTTGCTCTTGCTCATCTTCTGGCCGTCGCCGTCGAGGATGTGACCCAGGCAGAGCACGCGCTTGAAGGAGCTGCGGCCCTCGACGAGGGTGGCGACCGCGAGCAGGCTGTAGAACCAGCCGCGGGTCTGGTCGATGGCCTCGCAGATGTAGTCGGCGGGGAAGCGCTCGCGAAAGGTGTCGGCGTTCTCGAACGGGTAGTGCCACTGGCCGAAGGGCATGGAGCCCGAGTCGAACCAGGCGTCGATGACCTCGTTGACGCGGTGCATCTCGCGGCCGCAGTCGGGGCAGGTGAGCAGCACGTCGTCGACGTAGGGCCGGTGAAGCTCCAGATCCTCTGGAACAGGCCCGGCCGCCAGCTCGCGCAACTCGGCGATGGAGCCCACGCAGTGCGTGTGCCCCTCCTCGCAGGTCCATACGGGCAGCGGCGTGCCCCAGTAGCGGTCGCGGCCCAGCGCCCAGTCGACGTTGCCCGCCAGCCATTCGCCGAAGCGCCCCGTCTTGATGTGCTCGGGGTGCCAGATAACGTCGTCGTTGGCCTTGATGAGCTGGTCCTTGATGGCCGTGGTGCGGATGTACCAGGTCTCCTTGGCGTAGTAGAGCAGGGCCGTGTCGCAGCGCCAGCAGAAGGGGTAGCTGTGCTCGTAGGGCTCCACGCCGAGCAGAAGGCCGCGGGCCTTGAGGTCGGCGATGATGGCCGGGTCGGCGTCTTTGACGAAGACGCCGGCCCACGGCGTGACCGCGGCGACGAACTTGCCTTCGAGGTCGACGGCGTTCACCACCGGCAGATCGTTCTCGAGGCCCACGCGCATGTCCTCCTCGCCGAAGGCGGGGGCCATGTGGACGATACCGGTGCCGTCGCTGGTGGTCACAAAGTCGCCGTCGACCACGAAATGCGCGCGCTTGTCGGGCTCCATGAAGGTGAACGGCGGCTCGTACTCGAGGCCGAGCAGCTCGCGGCCCGGCAGCTCGCGCTCGACCACGGCTTCGCCGCCGAGCACCTTCTCGACGAGCTCGCGAGCCAGCACGAAGCGCTCCCCGCGGCTCTGGACGAGCGCGTAGGTGACGTCGGCGTGGACCGCGGCGGCGACGTTGCTGATCAGCGTCCACGGCGTGGTGGTCCACACGGCCAGGGAGACGGGCGCGCCGTCCGGCGCGCCCAGCGTGGCCGCAGCCGCGGGTTTGAGCGGAAAGCGCACGTAGATCGAATCCTCGGTGACGTCTTTATAGCCCTGCGCGACCTCGTGGCTGCTGATCGCGGTGCCGCAGCGCGGGCAGTACGGCACCACCTTGTGCCCCTGATACAGCAGGCCTTTGTCCCAGATCTGCCGCAGCAGCCACCACACCGTCTCGATGTACTCGTTGTCGAAGGTGTAATAGGCGTCGCCGAGATCGACCCAGAAGCCGATGCGCTCGGTGAAGCGCTCCCACTCCTCCAGGTACGCGGTGACGCTCTCGCGGCAGAGCTTGTTGAACTCGGCGACGCCGTAGTCCTCGATCTGCTGCTTGCCGTCGATGCCCAGGCGGCGCTCGACCTCGAGCTCGACGGGCAGGCCGTGCGTGTCCCAGCCCGCCTTGCGCGGCACGCGGTAGCCGCGCATCGTCTTGTAGCGCGGAAAGAGGTCCTTGAAGATGCGCGAGATGATGTGGTGCGCGCCGGGCAGCCCGTTGGCCGTGGGCGGACCCTCGTAGAACACGTACACGGGGGCGTCGTCGCGCCCTTCGAGGCTCTTCTCGAAGATGCGCCGCTCCTTCCAGAAGGCGAGGATACGGGCATCGAGCGCCGGGAAGTCGACGCGCGAGGGCGCCTCGCGGAACCGGGGTCGCTGGTCGCTCACGTGACTCGCTTTCGTCGGGCGGCGGGCCGGAAGGCCAGAACCCTGATTCTACCAGACACGGCCGGGCTCGCTGCGCCGCCGGCCGGG
>JBAXRL010000825.1:0-1982 GCA_037131205.1 Actinomycetes bacterium
TCGTCATCGCCGGCCGCCTGCAGGACGTGCAGCGCTGGGGCGGCGAGCCCGGCAAGCTGAGCGGCGTCTCGATCTCCGCCGACCCCGGCGTGACTCCCGAGGAGCTCGCCGCGCGCGTCAAAGCCGAGCTGCCGGCGACGGTGAACGTCACGACCGGCGAGCAGGCGGCCACCGACGCGACCGCCCAGTCGGCCGCCTCCATCACCGGCTTCCTGACGCCGATACTTCTGGCCTTCGCCGGCGTCTCCGTCTTCGTCGGCGCGTTCATCATCTTCAACGCCTTCAGCATCACGGTGGCGCAGCGGCGCCGCGAATTCGCCATGCTGCGCGCCCTCGGCGCCAGCCGCCGCCAGGTGCTCCGCTCCGTGGTCGCCGAGGCGCTCACGCTGGGCGTGCTCGCCTCGGCCGCCGGCATCGTCGCCGGCCTCGGCGTCGCCAGGGCCATCAACCTGCTCTTCAAGACCATGGGCGCCGACATCCCCACCGCCGGCATCGCCCTCGAGCCGCGGACGATCCTCATCGCCGCGCTCGTCGGCGTCGGCGTGACCCTGGTCTCCGCCCTGGCTCCGGCCCTGCGCGCGACGCGCGTGCCGCCGGTGGCCGCCCTCCAGGAGGGCGCCGCCCTGCCGCCGACCCGCTTCACGAAGTTCACGACGGCGATCGCCCTGGCCATCGCCGGCCTCGGCGGCGCCTCGCTCGCCTACGGCATCTTCAGCGACGGGACGACCAGCAACCGCCTGCTCTCCATGGGCCTCGGCGCGCTGCTCCTCTTCGTCGCCATCGCGATGCTGGCCAAGTACATCGTGCGACCGGCCGCACGCATCATCGGCTGGCCGCTGGAGAAGCTGGCGCCCACCAGCGGCCGTCTGGCCCGCGACAACGCCGGCCGCAACCCGAGCCGCACGGCCGCCACGGCCGCGGCGCTCATGATCGGCCTCGCCCTGGTCGTGTTCATCGCCGTGTTCGCCCAGGCGATGAAGGGCTCGTTCGGCGGCGCGATCGACAAGTCCACGCGCGCCGAGCTGGTCGTGCAGGACCGCACCGCCTTCATGGGCGTGCCGCAGAGGGCCATCCGCTCTCTGGACGCCGTGCAGGGCGTCGACACGGCGGCCGGCGCCGGGTATGCCGATCTCAAGGTCAAGACGGGCGGCGTCACGAGCGCCTACGCCGTCGACCCCGCCGTCTTCGCCCGCGTCTGGGCGCTCGACTGGAAGCGCGGCGGCGGCGACGGCCTCTTCGCCGAGCTGGACGCCCATCACGTCCTGCTCGAGGACGGCTCGCCGCTCGCCGCCAAGGTCAAGGCCGGCGACACGATCACCGTCACCACGCAGGGCGGCAGGAAGGCCCAGCTCACCGTGCTCGGCTTCTACCGCGACCAGATGGCGTTCACCGGCATGGTCACCAGCCTGGACGCCTTCAAGGCCCTCGACCTGCCGACCGCATCCGTCATCACGATGGTGCGCACCAGGGACGGCGCCAACGTCGGCGCGACGCAGGACGCCGTGCAGAAGGCCCTCGCCGCCTACCCGACCCAGAAGGTCATGACCAGAGGAGAGTACCTCGACACCATCAACAAGATGGTCGACCAGATCCTGATGATGTTCTACGGCCTGCTGGCGATGAGCGTCCTCATCTCGGTCTTCGGCATCGTCAACACCCTGGTGCTCAGCGTCCACGAGCGCACCCGCGAGATCGGCATGCTGCGGGCGATCGGCGCCACCCGGCGGCAGCTCCGCCAGATGGTGCGCTACGAGAGCGTCATCACCGCCGTGATCGGCGGGGTGCTCGGCACGGCGGTCGGCGTCGCCATGGCCTACGTGTTCGTCACTCAGCTGGGCGGCGACGGGCTGACCTTCAGCCTGCCGTGGACGCAGCTCGGAGTGTTCCTCGTGCTCGCCGTGGTCGTCGGCGTCGTCGCGGCGGTGCTGCCGGCGCGCCGCGCCGCGGGCACGCGGATCCTCGAGGCCATCCAGTACGAGTGA
>JBAXRL010000826.1:0-1981 GCA_037131205.1 Actinomycetes bacterium
ACCCGTTTCGCGCCGCTCGACACTGGGGCTGAGCCGGCAGTCTCGGGAGTCACGGTGCCGGACCAGGCGGCTTCGGCGGGCGCAGCTCAGGCTCGCAGCGCAGGCCGACAAGACTCGCCGGCTGCCTCAGCGGGCCTCGGCGGGCGTCTGCGCCCGCCGAGGCCGTCGAACCGGCGCGCTTGAGCGCGCCGGGCACCCTTACTTCTTGACCGTGAAGCTCATGGGGTTGCTCGTGCCGGCCGCAGTCGTCACTATGACGTCGACCTCACCGTACTTGGCCTTGGCCGGCACCTTGCACTTGATCTGCGTATCGCTCCAGGAGATGTACCTGGTGCACGCCTTGGCGCCGAACTTCACGGTGCCGGCGCCCTGCGCCGCGCCGAAGTCCATGCCGCTGATGGTCACCGTCGCAACGCGCTTTCCGGAGGCGGGCTTGAGCTTGGCGATCATGGGCGCGTAGCTCGCCGGGTTCTGCCTGCTCCAGGTGGCGCCGCCGTCGATGGTCGCGAGAATGGTGCCACCCTGGCCCACTGCCCAGCCGTGGGTGGCGTCGGAGAAGGCGACGTCCGAGAGCACCCTGCTGCTCCCCGAGCTCTGCTTGCTCCAGGTGGCGCCGCCGTCGGTGGTGGCGAGGATGGCGCCGGTCCGGTTGCCGGTCGCGGCATCCTTGGCGCTGCCCACCGCCCACCCATGAGTGGCGTCGCGGAATGTGACTGCTTGGAGTCCCGCATCGGTCCCCGAGCTCTGCACGTCCCAGGTGGCGCCGCCGTCCGCGGTGGCGAGGATGGTGCCGCTGTTGCCGACGGCCCAGCCGTGAGTGGCGTCTGGGAAGGCGATGCCGAAGAGCTCCGCGCTGTTCGCATCCTGCCTGCTCCACTTGGCGCCGCCGTCTGTGGTTGCGAGGATGGCGCTGGTCCAGTTGCCGGTCGCGGCATCCTTGGTGCTGCCCACCGCCCACCCATGAGTGGCGTCGACAAAGGTGACGCCGAAGAGCTTCGCGTTGCTCCCCGAGCTCTGCGCGTTCCAGGTGGCGCCGCCGTCCGTGGTGGCGAGGATCACCTCAGCGCCTGTGCTTCGCACGGAGCCGACCGCCCAGCCGTGGGTGGCGTCGACAAAGGTGACGCCGTAAAGCTCCGCGCCGACCCCCCCGCTCTGCGCGCTCCAGGTGGCGCCGGCGTCGGTGGTCGCGAGGACGCCGGCGGCCTTGCCCACCGCCCAGCCGTGGGTGGCATCGCTGAAGGCGACGGCGTGGAGCTCCACGCCGCCCGGACCCTGCACGCTCCAGGTGGCGCCGCCGTCGGTGGTAGCGAGGACTGTGCCGTCGGCGCCCACCGCCCATCCGTGGGTAGCGTCAATGAAGGCGACGCCGTAGAGGTCTGCGGTGCTCCCCGAGCTCTGCGCAGTCAAGGTGGCGCCGCCGGCAGAGATGTAAGCGGAAGCGCCGGCGGGCAGCGCCAGGGCGAACGTCAGCAGGATCAGCGCCAGGCCGAGGAGCCTGGAGGCGCGCCGCCGAGCGGCCGGCCTCACGGTGGGTGTCGCGGACCGCAGCATGTGGTACCTCCCTGTGATGGCGCGACGCCGGGCGTCACGCCGTTTGAGCGAGCCGCGCAGGGTACGGAGTGCCCTGCTGCGCGGCGTCCCCACAGACGAAAGGCATGTGCCGCAAAAGCGCACAGCCCCCCGTCCGCGGGCCGGAGCCTTGTCGTTCTTGCCTACCTACTCGACAACGACCGCGGCAGACTTGAATCGGCGGCGAGGCGGCGCGCGGGTGCGGCGCGCGCCGCCTCACTGCGGCCCGCCCGCTACCTCACGGTCAGCTTGTTGCTGCCGATCGTTGCCTGGCTGTTGCCGGCGGCGTCCCTGGCGTAGACCGAGAACCTGTACTTGCCGGCGGCCAGCCTGCAGGTGAAGCCCGCGCTCAGCGTCTCGTTGACCGAGCTCCTGCCCACCTTCAGCGACTTGACGACCCGGCCGCGGGAGT
>JBAXRL010000827.1:0-1979 GCA_037131205.1 Actinomycetes bacterium
ACGCGGAAGTCGCGGTAGTAGTACAGCGGCACCGCCGGCATGTCGGTGAGGATGAGCTTCTCGGCCTGCGCGTAGAGGTTGTAGCGCTGCTGGGCGTCGACCGTCGAACGCGCCTGCTGAAGGAGCTCGTCGACCTGCGTGTTGGAGTAGAACGTGTAGCTGCCCGTACGCGCCTGGTCGGTCTGGAACAGCGGGTACAGGAAGTTGTCCATCGACGGGTAGTCGCCGATCCAGCCCATGCGGAACATCTGGCTGCCGCTGCCGGCGTTGCCCTTGGAGAGCTTGTCGAGGAAGGTGCCCCACTCGAAGTTGCTGAGCTTGGTCTCGACGCCGGCCGCCGACCAGCCGGCCTGCAGCACCTCGCCGATCTTCTGGTGACCCTCGTCGGTGTTGTACCAGTAGTTGAGGGCGGGGACAGTGCCCAGACCCGCGACGATGGTCTTGGCGCCCTCGGGGTCGTAGGCGTAGGGCGACTGATCGGCCAGGTAGCCGGGGATGCCCTCGGGGATGTACCCGGTAGCGGGCAGCGAGACGCCTTCGTTGACGATGTTGATGACGTTCTGCGCGTCGGCCGACATGGCGACCGCCTTGCGCAGCTCGAGGTTCGTGCCGAGCGTCTTGTCGGTCATGTTCATGCCGACGAAGTACACCGCGAGGGCCGGCCATTTCTTTGCCGACCATTCGCCCGACTTCACCTTGGGGTTGGCCTCGGAGGCCGCGACCTGGCCGGGAGGCACGACCGAGTAATCGAGGCTGCCCTTCTGGAACTCGAGCCACACGGTCGACGACTCGGCGATGATCGGCATGTGGATGTTGTCGACGTAGCCGGCCGCGTCCTTGTTCCAGTAGCTGGGGTTCTTGACGAGCTCGACGGCCTGGTTGTTCTTCCACGACTCGACCATGTAGGGGCCGGTGCCGACCGGCTTCTGGGCGAACGCCTTCATGCCGATCTGCTTGGCGTAGGCCATGGGCCACGCGGAGGCCACGGTGTGGCCGAGCGTCATGTAGAACTCGGAGAAGGGGTAGCGCAGCTTGACCTGGAGCGTGTAGGGGTCGATGGCCGTGACGCCGGTGAGGCCCTTTTTGGGGTCGACCTGGTAGCCGCCGTCGTCAGAGCCTTCAACGGGGGCGAGGATGTACGACACGTAGGACTGGTTCTTGGGGTCGGTGACGAAGTTCCAGCCATCGACGAAGTCCTGCGCCGTGACCTCGGTGCCCACGGGCGCCTGGTACATGACGCCCTTCTTGAGGTGGAAGGTCCACGTTTGCGAGTCGGTGGTGTCCCAGCTCTCGGCGATGTTGGGCACGGCCTCCATCTCGCCCTTGTCGTTCATCTGGTACTTGACCAGGCCCTCGAAGATCTGATGGGAGACCTGCATGCCCTCGGACTCCTGCGCGTTCACGGGGACGATGGAGACCGGGTTGGCGGTGAGCGGGTAGTTGTAGGTGCCGCCCGGCTTGGGCGAGCTGGCGGCGCTGGGGCTGGCGCCGCCGCCGCTACTGCTGCTGCCGCAGGCGCCCAGCAGCAGGCCGGCGACGATGAGGACGCCGGCCAGGATGACCAGGCCGCGCCCCTTCGTGGTGGATCGCTTCATTGTGACCTCCTAGGAGTGACCAAAACGTGTTCCCCCCGGCGTCCCCCCCACGGGCCGCTGCAGGAACGGGGGGCCTGGACCCGCATGTTCAGCCTCTCGTACGCACCTCCCCTTGCGCTCGTGAGCACTGCGATGACCGCCAGAGCGAGCCGGCTGCGGCGCGACGCCACACCGTCAGCCGATCCGCCAGACGAGCAGAAACGAGGTGATGAACCAGGCGACGCCGCAGATGATGGTGTAGCGCGTGAGGTTGCGCTCCATCACGCTGGCCGACGAGGCGAACGAAAAGCCGGTGATGCTGGCCATGCCGGCGTCTTTGCCGGAGTGGATGAGGATGAGCACGATGAGCAGGACGCTCTCGATCAGGAAGATGGCGGTGAGCAC
>JBAXRL010000828.1:0-1979 GCA_037131205.1 Actinomycetes bacterium
GAGCGCCTCGATGCGGCGCAGCTTCTCGAGCAGCTTGTCACGGTCGTTCACGGGGGAGAGCATACCCGGCTCGAGAGTGGAGCGTGCCGGCCCGGTCAACGTGTTACGGATGAGCAGGCGCGCCTGCGCTTCCGTTCGGGACCGGCTCCACCTTCTGGCGTTCTGCTCGATACGCTTGTCAGTCCGCTCCCCCGAGCGTCCTCATGAGCAGCGTGCGCTTCTGCCGTAGGATCGGCACGTCGTGGCCGGCGATCGCCCAGACCGCGGAATCGATCACCGCGGGGTGGTCGTGGATGAGATGGTGTCTGAGAGGAACGCCGGTGGACGACGCGGCGTAGAGAGGCTGCCTGGTGCGCTCGATGTCGGAGGCGATGCAGCGGTTCTTCACGGCGCCGGTCATCACCAGGTCGACTTCGACCCGGTGAAGAGCGCACAGAACACCAAGCTGCGATGCCTGTCTTTTGAAAGGGCGGGTGATGGTCGATTGGGAGACGGCTATCTATTGCGTGGACAACCGCGAGGAGTACCCGGAAACAAGAATCATAGCCTTGGGATTCCTGGGAGAGCGGTCGGTGGTGCGCGGATCATCAGTTTTCGCAAGGCGAACAGAAGGGAGGTCAGACGCCATGAAGATGAAACCGCTGACCGATGAATCCGGGGAAGTCCGCGAGTTGACCGGGGAAGACATGGACCGTTTCCGGCCTGCAGCCGAGGTGCTGCCAGAAGAGCTTGTGGCAGTGCTGCCCAAGAGAAAGCCGGGGCAACGGGGGGCGCAGAAGCAGCCGACGAAGGAACCCGTGACGATTCGTTACAGCCGTGACGTCCTGGAGTACTTTCGTGCGACCGGCCCCGGCTGGCAGGCGCGCATCGACACGGCGCTCAAGGAATGGGTCGCGCAGCATGGTCAGGGCGGCGCCAGGAGATGAAGGCAGGGGGAACGAGGTAGGCTTCCAGCCCCTTGGCGTCGGCCGTCGCGACGCGGAGGCTTCTTCCTCCGCCATGGCGGCCGCGCCGCCGGAGCAGGCGATAGGTGTCGTCGTGCGCCATCAGGCCCAGTTAGGAGCTCGTGCCGCCGCGAAACGCGACGCGTTCGGCGCGCGTGGGCCTGTGGTCTTCGGCGATGAGGTTGTGCTGCTCGATGGCGCGCTGGAAGTTGCCCTTGGTGCGGTTGGCGATGTAGGTGCAGTGGGGCTTGATGACACACGCCGAGATACTTGACGCCGTGGGCGGAGTGCTGCACCTTGCCGCCCTCGTGGTGGTACCTCCGCACCTGAGAGTGGAAGCGCATCGAGTGTCTACCCACTGGTACCAGTGCCCGCCTTGAGCTACAGGAGCACCGGTGCAGATGCCGCGAATGACAACCCCATCCCGTTCGTTCGCGATCCTCCCCTACGCCCGCTCCTTGTTGGCTGCGATGAGGAGACCGATGATCAGGGCAAGAACCACCATCACAATCCCGCCAGCCGTCGAGTCGAAGCACCGACGAGAAAGAAGACGCCAACGAGCACGACGCAGATCACGACCAGAATGAGACAACCTGCTACGAAGCTGTTCATCGCCCCCCTGCATCGACACACGTACAGGCGCTATCGGCGGCGGGCAGACGGAAGAACAGAGGACAACGCAGAAGCGACCCCGCCTTGCCACGTGTGGCAGGAGCGGAGCCGCGTCGCCGGCGGGCCGAGCCGACTCTGCGGCGAGGGCAGCCCTTCCGGCGCGTGACCGGCGCCTCATCCTTCCCTTGTCAGGCGGCGCGCAACGGCGCGCTGCCCGCGGCAGCCGTGTACCCTGAAGGGCAACGGCGCCACCACGCAAGCGCACTGAGAGGAGCACGTGATGTCGGTAGAACAAGCCAAGGCATGCATCGACAAGCTGAAGAGCGACGAGGCCTTCCGCGCCAGGGTGATGGCGGTCGATGACGTGCAGGCGCGGATGGCGCTGATCGTCGCGGAAGGCTTCGACTGCAGCGCCGAGGAGAT
>JBAXRL010000829.1:0-1974 GCA_037131205.1 Actinomycetes bacterium
CTCCGACTCCGACCCCGACCGCCACTCCGACCCCGACCACCGTCACCTGCGGGCTCGCGCCCGCGACCGTCATCTACGGCGAGACGGTCACCGTGTCCGGCGTGGTCACGCCGGCCGTCGCCGGCCAGGAGGTGGCGGTCGCGCTGGGCGGCGTGCGCGCCGGCACAACCCTGACCGACGCCTCGGGCGCCTTCAGCGTCGCCATCACCCCGCAGCGCAGCGGCGTCGTCGTGGCGCGCCTCCTCGCCGACGGCGCGCAGAGCGAGTCGGCGCATCTCGTGGTCAAGCCCAAGGTGACCGTGACGCACGGCGTCCCGACCCCGTTCCTCAGCCTCCAGTACGTGGTCAGGGTCGAGCCGTCCACCTACGGCGGCGTCGTCACCGCCACGGTCGAGCACGGCGGCGCCCAGGTGGCCACGGTCAAGGCCGCCGTGCGCGGCGGCAGGGCCGTGCTGCAGGCGCCGCTGCGCGGCATCGACAAGTTCGTCGTCACGTTGTCGCTGCCGGCCGCCGACGGCTTCGGGCCGCGCACCCTCGAGTCGACGGTGCGCGCCAAGGTGGCGCGGGTCGCCACCGGCTCGTCCGGGCTGCTCGTGCGCGGGCTCCTCACGGCGCTTTCGCGCCTCAGGATCCGCGTGCCTTACATCGGCACGACCTTCAACTCGCAGTGCGCCGACGCCGTGATGGCGTTCCAGAAGGCGTATGGCCTGCCGCGCACCTACGTGTTCGACGGCGACGACTGGAACAAGCTCGACGGCGCCAAGCTGGTCAAGCCGCGCTACTCGGGGCCGTCCACTCACATCGAGGTCGACAAGGGCCGGCAGATCCTCATGGTGGTCAAGAACGGCGCCGTCTACGCCCTCATCGCGGTGTCCACCGGGGCCACCGGTAACACGCCGGAGGGCAGCTTCAGCATCCAGCAGATGCACCCGTACACCACCTCGGGGTTCGGCGGGATCCTGTACCGGACGATGGGGTTCCAGGGCGATTTCGCGATCCACGGCTACGCGCCGGTGCCGCCGTATCCGGCCAGCCACGGGTGCGTGCGCGAACCCATGTGGGTGGCCGAGTGGGTCTACAACCAGTCGTGGGTGGGCGAGCGGGTCTACGTCTACCATTGACGCGGGAGCGGCGGGGCGGGCGGCGGCCGGAAGAGCCGCCGCCCGCCCCGCCGCGTCGCCGGCGTCGCGTCGCCGGCGGTCTCAGCCCTCGAGCGCGGGCAGGCGCTTCTCGAGGAGCACCATCTCGGGCCGCTCGGGGGCCGCGGCCGGCACGAAGTCGTGGCCGCGGTACAGGCGCAGGGAGGGGTGATCGCCGGCGGGCACGAAGGCCGTGAGCCGGCGCAGGCGGCGGTCGATGGCCACGCCCTCGGCCCAGTCGACGAGCTGGTTGGCCACGCCGCGAGCCTCGAAGGCGGGGCCGACGCACACGCAGCGCAGGGCCAGGGCGTCGTCCTCGGCCTCGACGGCGACGAACCCCGCCATCTCGCCCTCAGCCTCGGCGACAAAGACGTCGGCGCGCTCCAACAACTCGAGCAGCTCCGCCGTGTGGTAGCGCTCCGGGTGGCCGAAGCCTTCGGCCAGCGGGTGCAGGGTCTCTTCGGCGAGCAGGACGAGCATGCCGCGGTCGGCGGCGCTCACAGCACGCACAGAGCACTTGACGCGTTCCATGTGGACCTCCGGCTGGGTCAGGCGGCTGCGGCCGCGGCCAGTTTCTTCTTCTCTTCGCCGATCATATAGCGGATGGTGATGAAGGTGAGCAGCAAGGGGATCAAGCCGAACACGGCGCCGAGCTGGTCGGCGTAGAACTCGAAGAACTCGCCGACCAGGATGCTCACGAGCACGGCCCGCTCGAACCAGGTGTACGCCACCAGGCGCGAGCGCCTGCCGCGGACGATGCCGATCACCACGAAGACGCCCGCGACGAAGCCGGTGATGCTGAGCCCGACCTCGGCGAAGCTCATGTTCGAGGGGT
>JBAXRL010000830.1:0-1972 GCA_037131205.1 Actinomycetes bacterium
TCATTGAGACTGATCACGGACGAGGACCTCCCCTCTGCCTCCGCTGTTCATGTCGCCCACGTAGCGGCGGAGCTCACCGTCCGGGAGGCCCGGACTCTCGATGAGGCCCGAAGCCTCCAGGCTCCGCAGATAGCACTGCAGGAACACGGGCCGGTAGCTGCAGGCGTAGCGGAACGTGGGCAGCAGCTCGGGCGCCTCGCCGAAGGCGACGATCGTGCCGCGCTTCATGCCCGCTCCCGGGCGTCCGCCGAGCCGGCCGCCGACGAACACGGAGCCGGCGAGCATGCCGGCGCCGGCGAACTCGCCGGTGTCGCCGAGCACCACGATGAGCCCGCGGCGCAGGCGCGCCCCCACCTCTCGCCCGGCGTTGCCGGCGACGACGATGGTGCCGCCGCGCATGCCGCGCGGCTCGCCCGAGTAGGCGCCGCCGACAAAGTGCCCGGCGTCGCCCCGCACGACGATGCGGCCCCCCGACATGTGGGCGCCGGCCCAGTCGCCGGCGGCGCCCTCCACGACGATCTCGCCGCCGGTCATGTAGGCCCCCAGGTGGGGTCCCACGTCACCGCGCACGGTGAGGCGCCCCATGGACATCCCCAGCCCGATCTTCTTGACGGCCTTGAGATCGCCGCTCACGGTGACGTTGTCGGCGCCGGCGCCCTCGACTTCGAAGAGGTCGCCGAGCGTCACCTTACGGCGCCCGTAGTAGGCGGGCAGCTCCGCGATCTCCGTCTGCCCGCGGCCCACGAAGCGATCCGGGCAGATGGCGTCCGCCTCCACCGGGATCGGGCTCGATTCCTTGCGCTTCAGGGTCACGCCGGCGCCGTCGAGGACAAGCGCCGCACAGGCTATGCATCCCATTGCCGATCCCTCCTCTTCCGCGGGTGAGAAGCGGCCCGCGGCCTCCTCATTGGTTCACCAGCTCGCGCAGGGCGAAGTGGAACTGCCCCAGCGAGCCTCCGTAGTTGCCCGCCGAGATGCGCGTCACCCCGGGCAGGCAGGCGGCGGCGATGCCCACGCGCATGGCCTCGGCGACCGCCGCCTCAGTGAGCCCGTCAATGACGATCTCGAGCACCGCGTTCTCTCCTTCTCTGAGGGCGCTGTCCTCCTGCCCTCGCAGGGTCGGGCAGTACGGAGTGTTGCTCGAGACCTGCTGACCCTTGTAGCGCGACGAGATCTTGCTGCCGCTGCGCACCACGCCGCCGGGAAACGGCATGACGGCGCCGGGCACGGCGCGCATGGCGGCCACCGCCGCGCGCGCCGCGGCGAGCGCCGCGGCCAGGCTGCGGGCCATCATGAAGAAGTTGCCGCCGCCGACGGCGCGCACGACGCCGAAGCTCTCTTCCACGACGAACTCGCCGTCCATCACGGGCACGCGCCACAGACGGCGGCCGTCCAGCAGCTTGCTGCGCTGAAAGCCGTCGCCGAAGTAGCGCAGCTTGCCGCCGATCTTGACCTTCTCGTCGGCGACGAGGCCGTTGTAGCACGCCGACGTGGCACAGGTCATCACCGCCTGACCGACGCGTTGCAGGAGCACGGCCTCCATGTTCTTGCGCGACGTCGCGAACACCAGCGCGGCCACGCCGGGGCGCCCGTCGAGCGTCCGCTCGCCGGGCGCCAGGTCGTTGGTCCCCGCTTCGCAGCCGCAGCCGATGATCGAGGTGGCGAAGCCCGTGGCCGCTTCGGCGGCGATGCGCGCCCAGTCCAGGTCGTCGCCGGTGACGATGAGGCGGGCGCCCCACATCCCGAAGGCCTCGGCGAACGTGTCCTCTATCTCCACTCCGTTGATGTGCATACGCGGCTAGCTCCTTTCCCAGAAGGGGACCTGCGGACGCCGCGGCAGCGGATGGCGACGGCGCAGAGACTCAGCTTCACTGACGAACAGGTGGTCGAGCACGCAGCCGCGGGCGCTGCGCAGACCCATGGCGTCCACGAGGTCGCTGAGGCCGCCGTCACCGGCCAGTCCCTGGCCGAG
>JBAXRL010000831.1:0-1970 GCA_037131205.1 Actinomycetes bacterium
TCCCTCGCAGTACTACCCGCCGCGGCGGCATGTCGCGCCGTCCGCGCGCGGGGCGTCCATCGCGCCGCGGGCGGGCCGCCGGGGGTGAGCGCGCCGCCCGGCGCCCGCGCCGCGGGGATCGCGGCGGGCTCAGCCCCCGTCGATGCGCGTCAGCGCGAGCGTGTACGCCCCGACGGATACCGCGCGCGCCGTGCCCAGATGGGTGACGCCCACGGCGACCGCCTTGGCGGCGTCGTACAGGACGGTGCGCGAGGAGCGCGGGACCGCCAGCTCGCGTACGTCGCCGCGCAGGAAGGCCGCCAGGTCCGCGGGGTCCTCGAGGTCGTAGGCGCGGCTCTCGAAGCGCGGCACAAAGCCGCCGTCGGCCGCGTCGTAGGGGGCGTTCATCTCGCGCACCAGTGCCTTGATGAAGAGGCGGCGCCCGTGAGCGAGCCCGCCGCCGATGACCACCAGCCCATCGACCAGGGAGCTCGCGGCGGCGAGCGCGTCGCCGGCCACCATGGCCAGCTCCTCGAAGGCGCGCGCGGCGGCAGGCCGATCGCCCTCCCGCCGCCCCAGCCCTATCTCGTAGATCTCCTCGGGAGTCGGGCAGGCGCTCGTCTCCACGCCGCTCTCGCGCGCGTACACGCGGCGCACGCCCCTGATGGAGACGTTCTCCTCCACCGTCCAGGCCGGGACGAGACGGTTGCGGAAGCGATTGATCTCGCCGGCGGCCGAGTTGTCGCCCTCGTGCAGGCGGCCGTCGCTCACGATCCCGGCCCCGAACCCGGTGCCGAACGTGACTCCCAGCAGGTTGCGGTAGCGCCGCGGGCTCCCCGCCTTTTCGAGCAGACCGTTGACGTGCGGCAGAAAGCCGGCGATCGACTCGCCGAGAGCGAACAGATCGCCGTCGTTGCTGATGAACACCGGCACCCCGAACGCGTCCTCCAGCGCCGGACCCAGCGGCACGCCGCCGCGAAACGCCGGCAGGTTCACGAGGTCGCCGATGATGCCGTGCCCGTAGTCGGCCGGCCCGGGGAAGGCGAAGCTGATCGCCACAGGGCCGGCCGGCGCCGGCGCCTGGTCGCGCACGCGGCAAAAGCCGGCGCCGAGCAGCTCCAGGAACTCGTCGATGGTGTCCGCCCGCGCGGAGAGCGTGAACGGCGGCACGATCTCACGCTCGCCCTGCACGGCGCAGAACACCAGGTTGGTGCCGCCGGCGTCGAGGGTCAGCACGACGCGAGGGTCTTCCAGATACCGTGCGGGCGCCCGCCGGCGCGCGCCGTCATCGACCATGGATCATCCCTCTCCCTCCCGGTAGCCGTCGCATCAGGTCATGGCGCAGGCGTGCGGCCCAGGTCGATCGGCCGGCCGCCGGCGCGCCAGTGCGCCTCGATGTTCTCCAGCGTGACGCCCTTGGTCTCGGGCACGTACAGGCGCACGAACACAAGGCCCGCCACGCCGAGCGCGGCATAGAGCCAGAAGGCGCCCGCGCGGCCGAGGCCGTCGATCAGCGACAGGAAGGTCATGGCGACGATGAAGTTGAACGCCCAGTTGGAGAACGTGGCGATGCCCATGGCCGTGCCGCGCACGTTGAGTGGATAGATCTCCGACATGATCAGCCAGGCGATCGGACCCAGGCTGATGGCGAACGCGGCCACGTAGGCCATCAGGCTGCCCACGGCGACCCACTTGGCCACGGCGCCGAGGGACGCCTGCGCCGCGAAGGCCACGCCGAGCACGGTCAGACTGAGCGTCATGCCCGCCAGCCCCACGTACAGCAGCGGCTTGCGTCCCGCCCGGTCGATGAGCCACAGCGAGACCACGGTGAACAGCACGTTGACCACGCCGACGATCACGGTGGCGGAGATGGCGGCGGAGGCGGAATCGAAGCCCGCCATCTGGAAGATCGTCGGCGCGTAGTAGATCACCGTGTTGATGCCGGTGAACTGCTGAAAGAACATGAGGCCCACGCCGATGATCAGCGCCGG
>JBAXRL010000832.1:0-1970 GCA_037131205.1 Actinomycetes bacterium
TCCCCGGCGGCGACGCAACCAGGAAGATCCGGAACATACGCACCGTACGATGTGGAACCCTTCTCAACTACGACCAGATATCGCATGGCAGCTCGCTCCTATTTCTTAAGGACCCGACGGACGAACGCGCCTCGCGACTCCTCGAACGCATCCGGGCCGAGCGCGAGTCCACCGACGACGAATCCCGGCGAATCCCTCGCCGCACGAAAGCGAGGTCACCGAAAGCATGCATGCGGTTGCCTTGGCCACGGCCTCTAAGATAAAGTCTTCTACCTTAGCGCCATGGCAACCATGAGCCACGATACATGGGCCTTCTACGGCCGGCGAGTCGAGCTCGACGAGCTCCGGGAGATCCTGCGCCGCAAGCGCTGGTTCTTCCTGAAGGTGTCCGGCCGCCGGCGCATCGGCAAGACCAGCCTCGTCCAGCAGGCCCTCCAGGCCGAGGGCCGGGATAAGATCCTCTACATCCAGATTCCGGACTCGGATCCGGCCGGCGTCGTCTCCGCCGCGTGCGATTTCTACGCGCTGTTCGGCATCGAGGCTGCGCCGCCGGTGGACCTGCGGTCGCTCGCCGCCTCGATCGGCGACCTGGTCCGGCGCGGCTACGTGGTCGCTGTGGACGAGTTCCAGTACTTCCACCGCAAAGCGCTGTTCGAGTTCACCTCGCACCTGCAGTTCGAGGTCGATCGGCTCGCCGCGGACGCGGCGGAGGTGCGCGGCGGGCTGATCGTGCTGGGGTCGATCCACACCGAGATGGAGGCGCTGCTCGAGGACCGCAGTGCGCCCCTGTTCGCGCGGTTGACCCACGCGCTCGATGTGCCGCACCTCGACATCGCTTCCGTCCTCGAGATTCTGCGCGCCCACGCCGAACCGACGGCGGAGCGGCTGCTCTTCCTCTGGAACCTCTTCGAGGGCGTACCGAAGTTCTACCGTGACGCCTATGAGGAGAAGGTGCTGAGCGCGGACCGGAACGAGCTCGTGCGCGAGCTCTTCTTCTCCAGCTCATCGCCGCTCCGCGGCGAAGCCGAGAACTGGTTCTTGCGCGAGCTCCGTGGCCGATACGACCTCGTGCTGAAGTACATCGCGCGCCATCCCGGTTGCACGAACGGGGAGATCCACGCCCACGCCCGTTCCGTCGCGGCGGGACGGGAGAAGCAGGTCGGCGGCTACCTCAAGGTGCTCCGCGACCGCTACCGGATGGTCGATCAGCTCCAGCCGGTGTTCGCAAAGGCGACCGCTCGGAATGGGCGCTACTACATCTCCGACAACTTCCTCCGCTCCTGGCTGGCCGCGCTGGCGACCCCCGCCGCGTCGGTGAACTTCCGCCCGCTGGAGGCCCTGGTGCGCGAAGCGGACGATCGCCTTGCGGATGCGGAGGGGCACGGTCTCGAGCAACTTGTGGGCGCCCTCTACGAAGAGCGCAGCCGCAAGGGCCTGGACGGATTCTGTCTGACGCAACGGGTGCAGGGCTTCTGGGATCGCGGCGACACCGAGATCGACCTGGTGGCGCTGAACGAGGAGGAGCGGATCGTGCGCCTGGGGACCTGCAAGCGCGCCGCCGAGAGACTCGCCCCGGACTACCCGCGGTTCGACGCGCACGTCGCGCGCTTCCTCGACCGGGTGGAGCGTGTGCGGGGGTGGCGCGTCGAAAGAGCTGCCATCGCGACCCGTCATTCGCCACGAACCCGAGAGGCGGCCGAACGTGCCGGCTACATCCCCCAGGATCTCGATGAGCTGACCGCCGGCCTATGAGCGACGCCGCCAACCGCATCGTCCAGAAGCTCTGGTCCTACTGTCGCGTCCTGCGCGACGATGGACTCTCATACCAGGACTACGTGGAGCAGCTCACCTTCCTCCTCTTCCTCAAGATGTCCAACGAGCGCGCACGGCTCACCGGCGAGTAGCAGCCGATCCCCGAGGGCTATCGCTGGGCCGACCTCGCCGCGCCCCAGATGGAGGGCGTCGAGCTG
>JBAXRL010000833.1:0-1967 GCA_037131205.1 Actinomycetes bacterium
GGCGCGCGACGCACGGCGCCGACGATGAAGCCGGTCGCGCCCTTGATGAACCCGTAGGTGCCGAGGCGTCGGAGGGCGCTGTCGTCGCCCGGCGCCGCGGCCACGAGGGCGAAGCGCGCCGGCGCGCCGAGCGGCCCCGCTGCGTGGGCCGCCATGAGCTCGGTGAGCCGACGCTGCTGCGCGCCGGCGATGGGCTCGGGCCGGTACGTGCGGCACGAGTAGCGCCGCCGGATCAGCTCACTCACGGGCGCGGTGAGTGTCGGCGCGTTCATCGTGGGCGCGCTCGTCGTGGGCTCCTTCATCGGCTCTCCTCACACCTGTCTGCCGGCGAAGACCCCGGCGCCACGCGGCCCATCCGCCCTGCGGCCCATCCGCCACGCGGCCCATCCGCCCGGTGGAGAGGGTAGTCGCTCGGGGCGCGCGGGGCAACGAGCGAGTCCCTTCAGTGGGGCACAGCCCCCGGCCCACCTTGTCACCCATGGCCCTGGCCGCCCTGGACGTCAAGAGCGGCCGCAAGCCTGAAGACCACCGGCGCGGGCGCGACGCATTCGTGCGCGCCATCAGATGCAGGCGGTCAGAGTGATCGGTACCGGTGGCACCCCGCCGTCCGGCTTTCTCCGGGAGTGACCCCCCGAAGATCGGAGCTCGTTCAGCCCGTGCGCTCGCGGCCGGGCGGCGGCGGTTCGGGGTCTGCTTCACGTCCAGCCGGTGGGGGCGTGGGCGACCTGCGCCCGCCCTCCGACCTCCGCTCCGCCGACCGGCGCGGCCCCGTGGGCGACGGTCTCGGCATGCGTTCTTGAAAAGCATAAGTTATCGTCATACGATGTGACTGGTCGCTGAGGCGGAGAGAGCCAGCCAGGGAGCCACGAAAGAGGAGGCAGAGCATGTCGGTCGAGGACGCCAAGAACTATCTGCGCAGATTGGCCACAGACAAGGAATTCGTGGCCACCGTCAAGGCGGCGCAGACCTCGGCGGAGCGTCTCGCCGTGATCCACGCCGCGGGCTACGACTTCACCCTCAAGGAGCTCGCCGAAGCACGCAGCCTCGAGCTCAGCGACGAGGAGAGCCGCAGGATCGCCCTCTCGGACGAGACGCTCGCGGAGATTGCGGGGGGCGGCCACTGCGGCTACACACACGAGGGTGAGTGCGGCTTCACGCACGAGGGTGAGTAGAGATGCGGCGCGCGCCATGGCTGATTGGCCCACCAGCAGTCGATGTCCTCGAGGAGACGGGGGTTGTCGTTGCTGATATCCGCCGCGCTCCGGCAATGGGGTCCAGCTTCATCGGCTGAGTCAGTCCGGAGCACCCGAAAGGGCGAAGGGAAGGCTGAGCCATGACGCCGGCGAGACCCGCTAAGCCGTACAAGCAGGCGCCGCCCGAGGAGACTGTGGCGCGCCTCCAGGGGATCCTCGCCGAGGTCGGCATCGCCACTGTCGAGATCGATGAGCGCGATCGCCATACGTTTCACTCCAGTCGCGTGGAGACCGTGGACCTCCTCTACCCGCAGATGCGCCTGGGCGCCAACGGCAAAGGGATGACGCGCGCCTACTCGAGCGCCAGCGCCCACGCCGAGTTTCTCGAGCGCCTGCAGAACGGCAATCTGGCGCATCCCAGCCATCTGCACGTGACCAGCGAGGCGTACTACGGGGCCTACCCCGGGGCGGCGCGCCGACGAGCTGCGCTTGCGCAGCGCGCGCCGCTCACGCGCTTTCACGCCGATCCCCGTGAGGTGATGCTGCCGGTCGGCGAGGCGGTCGGCCGCTGCTCCGAGAGTCTCAGCGGTCTGCTGCGCACCGACGACCCCGTGGCGCAGCGCTTCGTGCTGGAGGAGCGGCTCGGGCTGGAGGAGGTTCTGTGCGTCCCGTTCTATGACCCGGCGCGGCGCGACGAGGTGCTTGTGCCGATCCGCCTGCTGGAGATCGAGTGCGCCTCCAACGGCATGTGCGCCGGCAACACGCCTCACGAGG
>JBAXRL010000834.1:0-1966 GCA_037131205.1 Actinomycetes bacterium
CGCTTGCTGTGATCCACCGCCTTCAGGATCTTGAGATTCAGCACCACGAACCGCAAGAGCTGATACAGCTTGTTGTTCATCCAGAAGCGGTCTTTGTCTGTGAATTCAAGCTTGTCCTCTACACCGTTCACGATTCTCTCCGCCTGTCGATCGACAGCGTCACTCCGGGATCAGACCCCAGCCGAGCCGTCCCTGGAGCTTGTGCCTGAACGTGGTGTGGATCATGCGCTTCATCCAGGCGCCGGCCAGACCCATCTCCATGTGAGTGACGAAGCCGTCGCGGCCATCGTCATGGGGATAGCGCTGGTGGTCCGGAACGACCGGGTACATCATGATCGTCGCCGCCGAGCCGTCCCACAGCGAATCGCCCATGGAGGCGATGCAGGCGGCCGCCATCTCGGTCATGCGCTCGCCGTGCGTCATGGGGCTCTGCTGCACCAGGTCGATGATGTTCATGGCCACGACGCGGCCGATGATGCCCGACACCATGCCGGTGCGCGGCGGCGCCGCCGTGATGCTGGTGCCGTTGGGGGTGACGTGAGGCTGAGAGATGGGGCCCGGCGGCGCAAAAGCTATGCCGGCCGCGAAGATGCTCTCGTACTCCGGGTTCTGATACACCCTCGGCCAGGACTCCGGATCGCCGGCCGTCGTCTCGTAGGGCCGGCCGTAGATGCCGTCGACGGTCACGAAACCGGCCGGGTTCACGACCTTCGCGGAGACGTCGTCGCCGTTCTCGCCGATGTACTTGAGTGGCATCCCCGTGAACTGGGGGATGAGCATGGCGTAGTCGTAGGTGGTCTCGCCATACCCGCCGTCGTAGTCCTCCCAGTGGATGGCGGCCTCGTCGACCTCCAGAACCCCCTTCCGCACGTGCCAGGCGATGCCGTACTCGCGAAAGACGGCGCCGATGAACTCCTCGCTGGTCAGCATGCGCCCGCGATGCCGGGCGGTGATGCCGCCCACGCCGAAGTCGCCGGGCGCGCGCTCGTTCGAGATCCAGACCAGCTCCGCCTTGTCTCGCACTCCCTGACGCAGGAGATCCTTGTGGATGTTGGTGATGTACTCGAACGCCGCTCCCTGACACGTCGCGCCCGGATGCCCCGTGCCGATCACGAGCTTGCGCTTCTCGCCCTTCTTCATGCGGGCCACGTTCTCCAGGTACGCGTCGCGACTCTCCACGGCGTGCGCCTGCGTGCAGATGGAGTGGGTGTGCCCCGCCTCAGGCCCCAGCCCCGGCGTCGCCGCGAAGTTCAGGCGCGGGCCGGTCGCGATGATGAGGTGGTCGTAGCCGACGCGGACCAGCCTGTCGGCGCCGTCGCCGTTCTTCTCGGCGATCACGAAGCGCTCGTCCGGGTGTACTTCCACGGCCCTGCCGGCGAGGAAATGGACGTGCATCCTGTCGTAGACCGGCTGCAGGCGAAAACGCGTCTTCTCCGGCTTCATGTGCCCCACGCCCACCCATACCAGCGAGGGGACGTACAAAAACCGTGCGGAGGGGTTGATCATGGTGATGTCGTGCCGCGCGCCGAGGATGCTGCCCAGATAGAGGGCGGCCGTGTGACCGGCGAACCCGGCCCCGATGATGACTACTCTTGCCATGGCTCCCTCCCGAGGGACTGCGTCCGTTTCCACGAAGCGACCGCACGATAGTACTTCCCCTCGAGTCCCGCCGCACCGTCTTTGTCGCGTCTCGCCGGGGCTCGGTCGCACCAGCGGGCCGGCTCAGGCCGTGGCCGCCGCCTGCTCCCCTTCGGCGGCGTCGGCCGCGGCCGCGGCCGGCGACCCCTCGGCCTTCGTCCACCGTGGCCCCGGCCAGCCGGCCTTGGGCCCGATCGCCAGGGTGAGCCCCGGCACCAGGGCCGTGCGCACCAGAAACGTGTCGAGGAGCACGCCGAGCGCCACGCCGATGGCGATCTCGGCGAGGTCCTTGACCGGCTGGGACAGCAGGATCAGAAAGGTGCCGGCG
>JBAXRL010000835.1:0-1966 GCA_037131205.1 Actinomycetes bacterium
GACGATGAGCGGGCCGACGAGGCAGAACAGCACCATGAGGATGAAGCCGGGCACGAGGAGAAGAAGCAGCCCGGCGAGGATCAGCGCCGTCGCGAGCGTCCCCGCCAGGATGAGTCGCAGCGTCGGCAGCTCGCGCAGGATCACGCGCAGCGGGGCATCGTCTTCGCCAAACTGGTCCACGGCGACGATGCGGTCGATGACGCCGGCGAAGAGGATGAGGCTGAGCGTCGTGCCGGCCACGCTCACGGATGTGCTCCCCAGCAACACGACGATGTGCAGCGCGTCGGCCTTCTCGGCGGCGCCTTTCGCCGCCTGAGTCGCCAGCGTGACGACGAGGTCGATCGGGGCGAACACGGCGAGGGCCGCGACCACGATCCGCGCGAAGCGCCGGCGGTAGGTGCCGAGGCCGGCGGCGACGACGCCGCGAATCGTCGCGGGCGCCGGGGCGCGCCGCCCGGGGTGTGGCGGGGAGGCTTCCATATCCCCTCTGATTCGCCGCGCGGCCGCAAGTGCCTCGCGGCGGCGCCCGCGGAACCCGGCGGCGGCGGGCGGAAGAGCCTCGCGGCGGCGCCCGCGGGGCTTCGCCGCGGCGCCCTGGGGGAAGGTAGTCCGCAGCGCGCCGTCCGAGGCGGGCGGCGCCGGTCGATGCAATCGGGCCTCGCCCGCGGCGGGGTCGTACAGGGAGGGAGCCCATGGAACGCGAGGTCCTCGTCACGGCCGGCAACGGCATGTTCGGGCACGCGCTGATCACCGCTCTGCTCGGCGACGAGCGCGTCAAGGTGCGCGCCATGGTGCGCGACCGCGACAGGTTCAAGCTGGAGGCGCCCAACCTCGCGGTGGTGGTCGCCGACATGGACGCCCCCGAGACGCTGGCGGCGGCCGTCGCGGGCGTCACGCACGTGTTTCTGACGGCGCCCATGGACGCCCACATCGCGGCCCGCGAGATCGCCGTGATGGAGGCCGTCCAGGCCGCCGGCGGCGCGCACATCCTCAAGCTCTTCGGGGCCGTGAGGCACGAGGGCGACGAGCTCAAGGCGGAGCACGGCGCGTCGCTCGACCATCTCAAGGCCTCGGGGCTGCCGTGGACGCTCATCTCACCGAATTCGGTCATGGAGACCTCGCTGCTCGCGTATGCCGAACTGCTCAAGTTCGACTGCGTCATGGGCATGTCGGGCGAGGGCAAGGTCGGCCTCGTCGCCGCCGAGGATGTGGCCCTCGCCACGCGGGCGGTCGTGCTCGGCGACGGCCACGAAGGGCGGAACTACGAGCTCACCGGCCCCGCGGCGCTCAGCCTGTACGGCGTCTGCAACGTGTTCTCGCAGGTGCTGGGGCGCAGGATCCACTACTACGACATGCCCGAGCACGAGTTTGCCGCGATGATGCTCGAGCACGGCGACATGACCGCGGAGGAGCTCGAGATCGGCGTCCTCTGCCATCTGCGCGCCTGGCGCGACGGCAGGGCCGACCTCGTCACCGACACGTATACGAAGCTCACCGGCGAACCGCCCACGGCGCTCGACGACTGGATCGGCGACCATGTCGATTCGTTCGAGGCCAAGCCGGGCTTCGGCGACCGCATCGCCGGCTTCTTCATCCACCAGAAGTACGCGCGGCGTCACGGCGGCGAGGCGCCCGAGGAGTGACGGCGCGGGCGGGGGCGGCCGGCGCAGCCGCCTGCCGCCCGCGCCCGTCTCACCCGGGGGCGGCCGGCGCAGCGGCCTGCCGCCCGCGCCCGTCTCACCCGGGGCGGCCGGCGCAGCCGCCTGCCGCCCGCGCCCGTCTCACCCGGCCGCCGCGCCGCGCCTTTCGCGACGCGTGATACAGTCTGCCGCATGAACGGGGCCCCCGCCGCGCCAGACTCCGCCCCGCCGGTCCCGAGCGCGCCCGGACAGCTCGGCGGCGCGCCCGGCGCGGCGCCCCTTGTGGGCGCGCCCGCCGCGCCTCTCGCGCGCCCGCGCGCGCCGTC
>JBAXRL010000836.1:0-1965 GCA_037131205.1 Actinomycetes bacterium
GCGCGTGGGGCGGTCGCGCTTGTCTGTGTCGCCGAGGCCGAGTTGCCCGCAATCGTTCGACCCCCACGCCCAGAGCGAGCCGTCGCGCTGGAGGGCGAGGGTGTGGTGCGATCCGGTGGCGACGCTGACGAAAGCGCCCTGGGAGAGCGCGGCCGCCAGATCCAGGCCCCGCTCGACGAGGCCACCGACACGGTCGACACCGACGCTGCGTCGGGCAAGCTCGCGGCGGGGCTCTTTGCCTGCGTCACTCATTGCCGTGCTCCGCGGCGCCGCGCAGCTCCCCCAGCCGTGGGCGTGCCTCGCCGATGCGCCGCTCGAGCACGTCGGCCATCTCCTGCAGCAGGTCGCGGCCTGCGGCTTGCGCCGCCTGGGCTTGGGCGTAGAGCGCTGCCAGACTGCCGTCGGCGCAGGAGGTGATGTCGGCGGCGAGAACAGCAACCCGCTGCTCCGCGGCAGCGATCCTGCGGATGGCACGCACTATCTTGCTGCCCACGTCATCCCCTTGGACGGCCTCCGGTCGTGACTCCCACTCGTCGAGGAGCGCCGTCAGCTGCGCTGCGTCACCGGCTGCGTAGGCGGCGTTGGCCGCGGCCATCACGCGCTCGCGCAGGACGCGGTCCTCGTCATCGTCGGCGAGGTCGGGGTGCACGGCCTTGGCCACGCGGCGGAAGAGCTTCTTGAGGTCCCCGGGAATCTCGCGCTGCGCTTCGGAGGCGGCCTGCACAAGGGCCTCGGGGTCGTCGCCGAGCTCCGCGGTCGACGCGCGCGCCTGCTCGGCGCTGGCTTCAGCCGCCTGCGTGGCCTCCGGTGACGGGTCACGGGCTGCGAGGAGGGCGGCGATCTGCGCCTCGAGGCAGTCGAGCTCGGCTTGGCGGGTGCCGACGATGGCCAGGTAGCGCGTCTGGAAGTCGCTGAGCTCGCGCCGTCGCGTTGCGAGATCGAGCTCGCGGTCCGCGAGCTCATCCTGGAGATCGGCAAGACGCGCTCTCAGGCGCGCAAGCTCCTCCTCCTCCGGACGTAGCACCGGGAAGTCCAAGGTCGTGCCGTCAGTCACCGCGCCCTCACCGCCGTTCGCTGTGCGAGATGTCCGGCCGCAGACATCGACTTGTGCCGTCGCCCCCGTCGCCAGCACTCACGGTCAGTCTCTCGGGCCGTCGATGGAGGCCTTCGCCGTGGTCTTCGCACCACGCTGTCAGGTGCGCGACGCCGTACGATCCTGATGCGGCTGACGGCGTCCATTGGAGAGCCTCAGGGTCCAGACCTAGAATCGCCAGCCTACTTCCACCAGGAAGCCCTGGACGTTCGTGGACCGAACGCCGAAGTGCTCGCACACGTTGGGCAGCTTGGCCGCGTTCGGTTTCAGCGCCTCCTCTGTCACGACGCTGGCTCCCAGGAGAGCCCCACGGGGAACAAGGAACGGGTCCGCGACGGGCGAGCCCTTGAGTTGCTGCTTCACGCCGATCAGCTGCCGAAAGTGCGGCACGCGGAAGATCTGAGCGACGTACTCCATTTCCGCTTCTGTAGGGTCGAGGAACAGGTGTGGATGACTGTCGACTCAGGCATTCAGGTGCTCCGCGGAGCTCTGCAGCTCCAGCTCCTTGGCGACCTCCCTGCACGACACGAGCAGCCCGTCGGCGACCAGCTTCTCGATTTCGTCCCAGAACGACGGAAAGCTCTCTGGGTAGTAGTTGCCGAAGACCCGGAACGAGTTGGTGTCGAGGACGTAGGTGGCGGACATCAGATCCTGCTCGCGACCTTCTCTTCGAGCTTCGCGATGTTGCGAGCCTTGACGCCCAGGTGTTCCGAGAGATCGGCGTCACTGATGATGCCGGCACGGTACCGAGAGAAGGCGAGGCGAAGGTAGGCGTCGCCGAGGTAGGCCGCCTGGTTGTTGTAGTAGTCGCCACCATCGCCGGCGCGGCCCGCTTCGCTGTCGGTTGCCCAGCCCTGCACGCAGTCGCGATA
>JBAXRL010000837.1:0-1964 GCA_037131205.1 Actinomycetes bacterium
CTGAGTGAGCTCGCCGGCGTTCCCCAGCGGACAATCCGGTACTACGTAGCCATAGACCTGCTTCCAGGACCAACCAGAGGCTCGAAGAGCCGCTACAGCGACGAGCACCTGGCGCGGCTCCGCGTCATCAGGAAGCTGCAGGATGTGCCTCTGCCGCTGGACGTCATCCGCGAGACCCTCAACAAGCTCTCGGGTCCCACCGGTGAGCCGCAACCCCCTGAACATGGGGTAGAGAGCGCCGAGCAGCAGAAGGAGTCGCCTGCGGTAGCAGATGATCTGGCGCCGGGAATCCGGGTTGCGCCAGACGCGGCGACAGGGCCGGCGGACGTGGCGCTTGGCTACATCAGGTGGGCCGGCTCCGCGGCTCCGACGCTGGCCAAGAAGCTGCGTCGTCCGGCAGGCTCGCCGCCCACCATGGGCCAACGCTCCAACTGGGAACGCATCTCCGTGACGGGCGACCTCGAGCTGCACGTCCGGCGCCCCTTGTCACGCAGTCAGAACCGCGCCCTGGAGCAGCTGCTGCAGAGGGCGAACGAGCTCTTCGGAGAGGATCAGGTTTGAGCCTCGAGCTCAGCGCCGATCGCCGCCTCATCCGTGCGGCGGGCGGCAGCACGCGCTTCATCGTGGCGCGCATCGCAGCGCCTGCCGCTCCCTGGGACTCTGAGAGGCTCCCGCTCAACATCGCCTTCGTGCTCGACCGCTCCGCCTCGATGTACGGCCACAAGCTGCACCTCGCGCGAGAGGCCGTCCTGAGCGCCATTCGCAGCCTGCGCGACGGCGACCGCTTCAGCGTCGTGGCCTACGACCACGAGGTGGACCTCGTCGTCCCGTCGACGATGGCGACGAGCGCTGCCCGAAGGAAGGCCGAGAGCCGCGTGGGCAGGATCGCCGCGCGCGGCATGAGCGACCTCGCCGCGGGCTGGCTCGCGGGCTGCGGACAAGTCGCCAAGGAGCTCGACGAGGCCGTCGGGGGACGCTGCCTGCTTTTCACTGACGGGCTCATCAACCGCGGCCTCACCGACCACGAGGAGATCGTGGGCCACGCCCATCGGCTGGCGGCGCGCGGCGTCGCGACGACGACCCTCGGCGTGGGGCGCGACTTCGACGGGCGCTTCCTCGCCGCCATCGCCGAGGCCGGCGGCGGCGGCTCGCACTGTGTCGCGGACCCCGCGCAGATTCCCGCCTTCGTCGCCGCTGAGGTCAGGGAGGCGCTCAAGGTGGTGGCCCGTGATGTGCGCTTTCTGCTCGACGCGGCGGCTGGCGTGCGCGTGCGCCTGCTCAACGACCTCAGAGCAACGCGCAACGGTATCCGTCTGACGATCGACATCGGCGCGCTGGTCTGCGAGGAGGTCTTCGACGTCGTCCTCAGGGTCGACTTCCCGCGCGGGCTGCTGGGGGCGGAGCAGCTCGTCGCCGGCGCGCTTCGCGACCGTGACGACGCGCTCGCCGGCGCCGCTGACAGGGTCGCGTTCACGTACGCATCCGCTGACGAGACCGAGGCGCAGGACTTCGTCTGGCTGCCGGGCCGGGAGGTGGCGACCGGGTCTGCTGCCCGGGCGCACCTGCGGGCCGCGGAGGACAACCGCGGTGGGTGCGGGGACGCCCAGAGCCTGCTGACCCGTGCGCCCTGGGGCGTGGCCGACGACGCCGGCGACAGCGCTGAGTTCATGGCGATCCTGAGGGAGCGGGACAGCGCGGAGGGAAGCTTCGCCAGAGTGCCGCGCCCGAACCCGAAGAAGGTGCGGTTCGCGCTGGCGTACAGCGCCTTGCCCAGCGGCGACCCGGGCGGCGGGGCCGGGCGTCGCTTTGACGCCTCGACGAGCAGTGAGCGCAACTCGCCGCGCGCGCAGCCCCCTCGGGTGGGCCCTGACCACGCCATGCCGCCCCTCCTTGAACGCTGCGACGGGACGACATGAGCGAGCGCTTCACCTTCCCCATCGCCGAGACTGCCCGCGCCAAAGATC
>JBAXRL010000838.1:0-1960 GCA_037131205.1 Actinomycetes bacterium
CCGGGTCTGGCGCTGGAGAGCGTGCCCGTGCCCAGCGCCGGCCCCGGCGAGGTCGTCATTCGCGTGCTCAAGACCGCCATCTGCGGCACGGACGTGCACATCTACGAGTGGGACGAGTGGGCGCAGCGCACCATCCCCGTGCCGCTCGTCGCCGGTCACGAATTTGTGGGCAGGATCGTCGCGCTCGGCGAAGGGGTGCGCGGCATCAGGGCCGGGGAGCTGGCGACCGGCGAAGGGCACATCGTCTGCGGCCACTGCCGCAACTGCCGCGCCGGCCGCCGGCACCTGTGCGCGCACAGCGTGAGCATCGGGGCGACCGCGCCCGGCGCCTTCGCCGAGTACCTCGCGCTGCCGGCCGTCAACGTCTGGCCGGCGGACGAGCGCATCCCGCTCGATACGCTCGCCATCTTCGATCCGCTCGGCAACGCCGTGCACGCGGCGCTGTCGTTCGACCTCGTCGGCGAGGACGTGCTCATCACCGGCGCCGGGCCGGTCGGCTGCCTGGCGGCCGCGGTGGTGCGCCACGCCGGCGCCCGGCACGTCGTCATCACGGACGTGAACCCCACGCGGCTGCGCATCGCCGAGAAGATGGGCGTGACGCTGACCGTCGACGTGCGCACCTCCAGCCCGGCGGAGGCGATGGCCGTCTTGGGCATGACCGAGGGTTTCGACGTGGGCCTCGAGATGTCGGGCAACAAGACGGCCCTCCAGAGCATGATCGCCACGATGGCCCACGGCGGCCGCATCGGTCTGATGGGCTTTCTCGAGGGCGAGACGCCCATGGAGCTGGAGCCCGTGATCTTCCGCGGGCTCACGCTCAAGGGCATCTACGGCCGCGAGATGTTCGAGACCTGGTACAAGATGACGGCGATGGTCCAGAGCGGGCTCGACGTCACCCCCGTCATCACCCATCACTTCCCCGTCGCCGAGTACGAGGAGGCGTTCGCGATCATGCGCTCCGGGCAATCCGGCAAGATCATCCTCGAGTGGCCGGCCGCGCTCGGCGAGGAGGGCCGCGAACCACGCCACCGCGAAGAGCGCGAGTCTGGAGGAGAGTCGTGATCGCCGATACCGTCAGGGCGCGGATCCTCAGCGAGCTGCAGGACACCCGCGAGCAGGGCCTGTTCAAGACCGAGCACCCGCTGGTCGGGGCGCAGGGCGTGTGGATCGAGCTCGCCGACGGACACCGCGTTCTCAACATGTGCGCCAACAACTACCTCAACCTGTCGTCGCATCCCGACGTCGTGGCGGCCGCCGGCCGCGCCTTGGAGGAGTGGGGCTACGGCATGTCCTCCGTGCGTTTCATCTGCGGTACGCAGACGGTGCACGAGCGCCTGGAGCAGACCATCGCGAGCTTCCTCGGGATGGAGGCGGCAATCCTCTATTCATCCTGCTTCGACGCCAACGGCGGCCTCTTCGAAACGCTCCTCGGCCCCGAGGACGCGGTCGTCAGCGACGCCCTGAACCACGCCAGCATCATCGACGGCATCCGCCTCTGCAAGGCGCAGCGCTACCGCTATCGCAACTGCGACATGGCGGACCTCGAGGCGAAGCTCAAGGAGGCGCGCGGGGCGCGCACCGTCCTGATCGCCACCGACGGCGCGTTTTCCATGGACGGCGTCATCGCGCCCCTCGCCGAGATCTGCGGCCTCGCCGAGCGCTACGGCGCCCTGCTCATGGTCGACGACTCGCACGCGCTCGGCGTGCTCGGCGAGCACGGGCGCGGCACGCCGGAGCATCACGGCGTGAGCGCGCGCATCGACATCGTCACCGGCACGCTGGGCAAGGCGCTCGGCGGCGCCAGCGGCGGCTTCACGAGCGCCTCCCGCGAGATCGTCGAGCTGCTGCGGCAGCGCTCGCGCCCGTACCTCTTCTCGAACACCCTGGCGCCGATGATCGCGGCGGCCTCGATCACGGCCATCGAGGTCGCGCAAGGGGCGCAGGACCTGCGCGCGCGGCT
>JBAXRL010000839.1:0-1958 GCA_037131205.1 Actinomycetes bacterium
TGCACGAGGGCGGCGAGCTCACGGATCGTGAGGTCCTCGCCGCAGCCCACGTTGAGCATGCCGTCGGGGATGTCGGCGGCGCGCACGTGCTCGAGGCAGTAGACGATGGCGCGGCCGACATCGTCGACGTAGAGGAGCTCGCGGCGCGGCGCGCCGGTTCCCCACAGCCGCACGGGCCGGGCCGGCTCACGCCCGCCGGCCTCCGCCCCGGCCTCTCCCCCGCCGGCGGCGGCGCGCGAACCGCCGGCCTTGCCCTCGTGGAACTTGCGGATGAGCGCCGGCAGCACGTGGCTCGTGCGCAGGTCGTAGTTGTCGCCGGGGCCGTACAGGTTGGTGGGCATCAGCGACAGGTAGTCGGCGCCGTACTCGCGATTGAGGCTGCGGCACAGCTCGATGCCGGCGATCTTGGCGATGGCGTACGGGCGGTTGGTCTCTTCGAGCGGCCCCGTGAGCAGGTACTCCTCGCGGAGCGGCTGCGGGGCCTCGCGCGGGTAGATGCAGGAGCTGCCGAGAAAGATGAGTTTGCGCACCCCGGCGGCGTGCGCCTCGCCGATGATGTTGGTCTCGATCTGCAGGTTCTGGAAGACGAACTCCCAGGGCTGCTCCCAGTTGGCGAGGATGCCGCCGACCTTGGCCGCGGCGACGATGACCGCCGCGGGCTTCTCGGCGGCGAAGAAGCGCCGCGTGGCGTGCTGGTCGGTGAGGTCGAGCTCGCTGAGGTCGCGCACCACGAGGTTCTGGTAGCCGGCCTCGTGCAAAGCGCGCAGGATCGCGCTGCCGACGAGGCCGGTGTGCCCGGCCAGGTAGATGCGCGTGGCCCTATCGGTCGCGGCTCCCATACGGGAGAGTCTATCAGGCGCCGGCGGGCCGGCTCTGGCCGATCGCCGGCGCGCGCTCGTATGCGACGGCGCAGAGGTGCTCGACCAGCGAGGAGCTCGGGTCGTGCCGGCGCGCCGTGCACCTCACTTATCGGGACCGCGATCGTGAAACGCGCCCCTGACGACGCCGAGACAGCCGCGAGCGCCGTGACCGGCGGCATAGCCGCGACCACCGCGACCGTGGCGCCGCCGTGAGCGCCATGACGCTCGTGCCGTGGCCCGTCCTTCTGAAGACGCACTCCATCTCCCTGCAGGAAGCAGGTCAGGCGGAAGCCGACCGCGGCCTCAGAGCCCGCAGTACACGCCGCCGCGCTGCCCGACCCTGACCACAAGCACCCACAGCTCGCTGTCGCTGAAGGCGTAGATGACGCGGTAGTCGCCGACGCGGAGGCTCCACAGCGGCCTGCCCGTGTCGCGTTCACTCAGGCCGCTGAGGCGCTTGCCGCGGCGCGGGTCTGCAGCCAGGCGCTCCTCGATGGCCGTGCGGATGCGGCGCCTGATTGACGCGTCGAGGCGACGCACGTCCGCGGCCACGGAGCGTTTGTAGCGCACCTCCCAGGCGGGTTCAGCCACGGACGGACTCGGCGCCGTCGTCCCGCCTCACCTTGCCTTGCTCGACCGCGCCTTGCCCGCCCGCGCCCTCCTCGACCTCGGCCCAGAACTCCTCCGCCGAGAGGATGGGGTCGCTTGGATCGCGCAGCCGATCGATAGCGATGGCGTAGTCGGCCCACTCCTTGAGGTAGACCTCGACGGCCTCGCGAATGATCTCGGCGCGCGTGCGCTTGCGCTCGCGCGCCACTTCGTCGAGCTCGACGATGATGCTCTCGGGGAATCTGGTTGCCACAACGTTGTTCATGATGCCACCTCCGCCCTCAGTTTACATCGTTGACGATGTACCACGGCGGTTGACGTTGTGTGCTGCCTGACCGCTCGCGCACGAGCCGCTTGGGTGTCTGCCATCCGGCCGGCCTCAAAGGAAGGTCGCCGTGAGGGCCCCATCGACGGCGAGGCGCGAACCGCTCAGCCAGAGGCCGCCGCCACTTCTCCGCGGCGACCCCGCGACCTAAGGGCCTATCCCAT
>JBAXRL010000840.1:0-1955 GCA_037131205.1 Actinomycetes bacterium
GGGCCGGGTAGATCCACTGCGGGAAGAACCCCGAGGGACCATAGCCCCACTGCATGATGCCGGTCGCGTCTTCGGCGCGGACATAGACCGTGAGGAACTCGTTCGCAGGGGCCCCCGTGGCGCCATTCGGCACCAAAGATGTGAATTCGTACACCGCCCCCTTCTTTCCGAGTACTCCCTCAACGACCCTCACGTCGATAAAGTCCGGCGCTTGCCCGGGGGTGAAGCTCTGAGCTCTGACGCTCCACGGACGCAACGTCAGAGAGAGCGGGAGGGTGAGGTCGGCGACCCCGGCGAGTCCACCGACCACGAACCCCGGGTCGCTGCTGCGATTGAACAAAGCCGCGGACGTCATGACGGGAACCAGCGGGGAGCCATGGATGGACTCGTTGTTGCGCTGCACACAGAAGGCGAACGTGTTGACCTGTCCGCCGGCGTCCACCAGGCTTCCCGCCCACACATACGACTGCATGGTGTACTCCGGGTGATCCATCGACAGGAACGTGCGCATGCCTGCCGGGCTCTGGGCCTGGATGACCGAGGCCTGCGGCGAGAAGAAGACGTCGCCGGCGGCGGCCGGCGGCGGCGGCGCGGCGAAGGATGTCGCCGGCGACGCAACGCAGGCCGCGAACAGCGCCATCGAGAGCATGCCGACGACTCGCAGAAACCCTCGCCTCGGCACTGGTCGACTACTCGTCATGATGCATCATCCTCCATTCGCCCGCAGTCTGGACATGCGCGCGCCGGAACCGCAGCTCTCGCTGCAGCAGAGGCTGCGCTCGTGTCGCCGAAGCGTCAAGAGGAACGCCACGATGGTCGACGCCCTGGCCTTGATGCTCGAAGCCGGCACGAATCCTGCCGGCGACCGGGAGCTCGCGCCGCACACTCTGCCGGGCGGGGTGGCCGGCGCCCGCGGCAGGGGCCAGACCGCCCCGGACATCGCGGTGAGCGTCAACGAATGAAGCGCCCTGGCGGTAGTGCGAACACCACCGCCAGGGCGCTTCATTCCGTGCTCACCTGGCCGCCGACTTGTCCATCTCGCGGCGGATGTCCTCCTCGCTGATCTCGCCCGAGCTGCGCCGGTTGATGTTCCAGAGGTCGAACACCAGGCCAATGCCGGTCGCGAGAATCACCCACCCCGGCCAGAAATACCCGCCACCGGTCGCGTACCAGATGACGATCATGATGATGTTGATAACGACGAACGACACCGCGTGCGAAACGAGCCCGCGTCTCCGCTTGATGTTCCTGATCGCCTGCTTGCGCCCAGCCTCTTCGGCAGCCATGCTACCTCCCGGATCCGTGGATGGTGGCTCCCTTTGCCCCTTTCGGACCAACACTACCCCGCGGAGTCAAAGGCACGCAAGGTTGCGAGAGGATCCCTGCGAGGCGTCCGGAACGGGACGCGGCCCGTCCGGACCGCGAAGACCCGGCAGATGGTCGGGAAGCTGAGGCGAGGAGACGGGCTGGTGATGAGCGGCGAGCCGCGCCACCCCGGGCGCCGAGTCAGGAAGCGGACGGCGGCGGCGTTGAGTGTGCGGAGCGGCTCGACGGGCGGGTGAGCGGCTCCGGGGTCACGCGCCGGCCAAGGCTTCCGGCAGCGTGAAGAGCGCCTTGGCTCCCTCGACGATCATCGCCTCGCCGGCGCGCAGGCCGCGGTGCGTCACCGGGGCCGCGACCCGCGCGAACTGGCCGCGGTGCGTCGCCGGGGCCGCGACCCGCGCGAACTGGCCGCGGTGCGTCGCCGGGGCCGCGACCCGCGCGAACTGGCCGCGGTGCGTCGCCGGGGCCGCGACCCGCGCGAACTGGCCGCGGTGCGTCGCCGGGGCCGCGACCCGCGCGAACTGGCCGCGGTGCGTCGCCGGGGCCGCGACCCGCGCGAACTGGCCGCGGTGCGTCGCCGGGGCCGCGACCCGCGCGAACTGGCCGCGGTGCGTCGCCGGGGCCGCGACCCG
>JBAXRL010000841.1:0-1955 GCA_037131205.1 Actinomycetes bacterium
TACGGCATGCTCAGAGGCGTCGCCTTCAGCGACGCGCGGCATGCCTGGGCGGTGGGCGCCGACTACGGGAGCGGCGACCGGCAGGCGGCGCTCATGCTGGCCAGCGCCGACGGCGGCCAGACGTGGAAACGCGTCGCCATCGCGGGGCAGGAGGGCATGCTGTCGGTGCAGTTCCCGACCGCGTCCACAGGCTACGTCACCGCCGACGGCGGCGTGCTGTACACGACCACCGACGGCGGCGCCACCTGGGCGCGGGGGGTCGCCGTCGCGAGCGATGTTTCCCTGTACGGCCTGAGCTTCACCGATGCCACCCACGGCTGGGTCTGCGGCGCCCAGGGGAACGAGGACTGGTACGGCGGCAGGTGCTACGTCACCATCGACAGCGGCGCCACGTGGAGGGACGTGACGCCGGATCCAGACGCGGTCCTGCTCGATGGCAGCTTCCTTCCCGGCGGTGAGGGCTGGGTGGCCGGCCGCAACGGCAGGATCTTCCATACCGCCGACGGTGGCGAGAGCTGGGAGCGGCAGTCCGCCGCGATCGGTGCGGGCGTGGACCTCGCCGGCATCCAGTTCGTCGATGCCCAGAACGGCTGGGCGGTCGGCTCGTGCTGGCCGCTGGAGTACGGCGGCATGGGCTGGGCGCTGATCCTCCACACCGTGGACGGCGGCCAGACATGGGTGCAGCAGGACTGCGGCGTGGCGCCGTCCGCGCAGTCGGTGTCGGCGCTCGACGCGACTTCGGCGTGGGCGGCCGGCAATGAGGGACTCGTGCTCCGCACCGGCGACGGTGGCGGCGCCGGGTTCACCCCGACGGCTCGCCCGGTGACGAGCGCGCTGCACGCGGTCAAGGTGCGCAAGGGCGCGAGCGCGACGTTCCGCTTCCAGGTCACCGACCCGGGCGTGCCGCGCGCCAGGGTCGTCGTGTTGATCTACAACGCGAAGCACAAGCTCAAGAAGACGATCGTCGCCGGCTTCCAGGTCACCGGCACGGCGGTAACGCACGAGGCGCGGCTCACGCTGCCGGCCGGCCGCTATACGTGGAAAGTCGTGTGCGTGGACTACGCCGGCCGCACGCAGGTCAAGGCCGGCGCCAACACGCTGGTCGTGCTGCCGGCGACCCGGTAGGGCAGGGCCGGCGGCGCGCATCGCGCGCCGCCGGCTCGGCGCGCGCACGGCCGCGATGCCCGCGAAGCCGCCGCCGCCGCACCCGTCGCGACCCGCCTACCGGCCCGCCTCGATGCGCTTGGCCAGCTGCGTGCGGGCGCGCGCGAAGACCTCGGGGTTCGTCGTGTATTTGGGAAAGTCGAAGACGTTGGCCTGGCGGATGGGGTAGGGGAACCAGGCCACCTGGGCGGCGACCTTCTTGACGAAGGCCGCGCCGCCGCCCGTGCCGGCCGCCAGGCGCAGGTACTCGCGGTCCTCGAAGCCATCGCGCAGCGCCTCGAGGCGCAGCGAGGATACTGGCCCGGCGAGCGGGTCGGTGAGCCCGTAGCGCGGGTAGTAGCCGGGGTAGATGAGGCAGGTGTCGCCGTTGGCGACGCGCCCGTCGGGCAGCGGCTTGCGGTACGAGAGCGGGTCTTTGTAGGGGTCGCGCCAGCCGTTGCCGGTGAGCGCGTCGCCCCAGCGGTTGGTGCCCCAGTTGAGCAGGCCGTCCACGTTCCACTCCTGCATCAGCCAGCCCCAAACGCGCTGGTCGGCGAGCGGCTTCTCGATGAGGTAGCCCGGGTTGATGGCGGCGGCGGAGTTGGCGTAGGTGTACCACCAGACCTCCTGACCGGCCGCCTGGCGGGCGCGCAGCGCCGGGACGCGCCCGAAGAAGTAGTAGTAGCGCGGGCACCAGATGTCGACGTCGTCGAAGAGGAAGCTGTTGGCCGTCTTGATGCCGCCCAACGAGGTGGGCCGCGGCTCGTCGGTGAGCAGGTAGCGGCAGCGGAAGCCGGCCTGCGCCGAGGCGC
>JBAXRL010000842.1:0-1954 GCA_037131205.1 Actinomycetes bacterium
GCCTGCGAGCGCGTGTTCGCGCGGGGCTTCGTCTTCACCGAGCCCTGAGCCGCGGGGCGTTGGCGGCGGCGACAGCGGCCTCGCCGCGCTGGGGTTGGGCAGCGGACCCATGGCGCCTTCCAATTCCCGGCGGCTCTTCTTCCTGCACTGGCCCGGAGCGGCGCCCGCTCGTTCACCGACTCGCTCAAACGCCGGCGAGCGCGGCCGCCTACAGCATGCTCAGCGGCAGCGCCCGATCGCCCTCGCCGAGCGGAAGTCGCGAGGCGCCGGGATGCACTACGTATCCCGGCAGGGCGCCGCCGCCCAGCGCCGCCCGCATCGCGCGGATGCCGGCCGCCATGCGCGGCAGCGGGGTCGCCGAGGTCTTCACCTCGAGGGGCAGCAGCCCGTCCGCCGTCTCCACCACGAAGTCCACCTCTTCTCCGCGCCCCGTGCGCCAGAACGAGATGCGCGGCTGCACGCCGCGGTTTCTGTAGGTCTTGATCAGCTCGCCGAGCACCAGGGACTCCATCAGGGTCCCAGCCATCGGCCCCCGGGAAGCATGCGCGACGTCGCTGAGCCCTGCCAGGTAGCACACGGTCCCGGTGTCGAGAAAGTACACCTTGGGAGTCTTGACCAGGCGCCGGCCGATGTCGGCGAAGTACGGTCGTAGGAGCACGATCTGCTGCGAGGCTTCGAGGACCGACAGCCACGCCTTGACGGTGTTGTCGGTCAGGCCCAGGTCGCGGCCCAGACCGCTCAGGTTGAGCAGCGTCCCGTTGCGCGCCGCCAGGGCGCGCACGAAGGCCTGGAACTGGACGAGATCGCCGACCTGCCGCACGGTGCGCACGTCGCGCTCGAGGTAGGTCTGGGCGTAGGCCGCATGCCACCACTCAGGATCGCGATCCGGCTGCGCCGCCAGCTCCGGGTAGCAGCCCCGCACGATGCGCGACCACGTCCGCGCCAGAGTGGTCGCCTTCACCGTCGTCGGCTCGCCGGCGCGCTCGGCCTGCCCCTCGTCGCCGTGCCCGGGCTCCCCCGCCAGCGGGCGCTGCGGCGACCCGTCGAGCTCGCGCAGCGACAACGGCAGCAGGCGCAGCGGCAGGGCCATCCCGGCCAGCGACTCGCTCACCTGGCTGAGGAGCAGCACGTTCTGCGAGCCGCTCAGCACGTATTGACCCGGCTGGTCGCGAGCCACGTCGACACGCTCCTTGATGTACTCGAGAAGCTGCGGCGCGTTCTGCACCTCGTCGACCACGAGCGGC
The DNA here is from genome assembly GCA_037131205.1 of Actinomycetes bacterium. Classification (GTDB taxonomy): domain Bacteria; phylum Actinomycetota; class Thermoleophilia; order UBA2241; family UBA2241; genus CAIXSE01. The sequence goes on from JBAXRL010000842.1 coordinate 1,245, forward strand.
CGCCCGGCGCCCTCAAGAAAGCCGCGAGGATCCGCCGTGGCCGCGGCCCGCGCGTCCGGCGTCTCGAGGGTGACGTAGTCGTGCGTAGCGCCGAGCACGCGACGCAGCACCGTGGTCTTGCCCGACTGTCGCGGTCCGGTGAGGACCACCACGGGGAACTCGCGGCAGGCGCGCTTCAGGGTCGGCTCGATGCCGCGCGGGATGTAGCGCTGTCCCGCGGCGATCTCGCGATCGGGGTGCTGTGGATCCACTGTCCCTCGTTCGACTCTCGTGTGTTGCGCAAATTCGAATTCATAATGCGGATTTGCACGCTCTGCGTCAATGGCGCGCGGGACGCTCGAAGTGACAAGCACGACGACCAGGGACTCGGCGGCTCGGGTCGCCCGGCCGCCGGCCCGCCGGGGTCGCCCGGCCGCCCGGTCGCCAGGCCGCCGGCCCGCCGGAGGCGCCGCGCCCGCCGGCCCGCCGGAGGCGCCGCGCCCGCCGCGCCCGCCGGGGCCGCCGCGCCCGCCCGCCGGGCGCTTGAACCAGCGCTCAGTATTCCTGAGCTTCCCTGGCGGCTTCGCCACTCGCGGCCGGTGCAGATGAGCGAGGGAACGCCGTGTTCTCAGGCGAGACGAGACGAGACGGTGGCGTCAAGGTTGACGTTGGCGCTCCGCGCACGCGCCCGCCGGCAGGCGCATGGTCGAAAACGGCCGAAGCCGTTGACG
>JBAXRL010000843.1:0-1953 GCA_037131205.1 Actinomycetes bacterium
CTTGGGAACGAAGCGATCTGCCACACGTCGGTGATCTCGAACAACAGTCACCGGCTCGCGCCAACACCTTGCGCGCTGGATAGTTATGACTGCACTTATTGAGAAGTGTGGTAACTTCTATCCCATGTCGAGCGTGAGTCCAGATGCCATGCGGGCCGCCGCGGCCGTCTTCAAGCGAAACGGCGGCGTGCTGCGGACCTCCACCGCCATTGCGCAGGGCGTCCATCCGCGCACGCTTTACCGGATGCGCGACGAGGGCTTGCTCGAACAACTCAGCCGCGGCGTCTACCATCTGGCTGCGCTGCCGCTGCCGGAGCAACCGGACGTCGTTGCCGTGATGCAGCGCGTGCCCAACGGCGTCGTCTCACTGGTCAGCGCGCTGGCTCTGCACGGCCTCACGACGCAGATCCCTGGCGCCGTCGACGTCGCGCTGGAGCGCGGCGCAAAGCGGCCGCGCATCGACTACCCGCCGATCCGCGTGTTCTTCATGTCATCGGCATCGTTCGGAGATGGCGTTGAAGAGATGCGCATCGGCGGCTTTGCCGTGCCGCTGTTCGGCGTCGCCAAGACCGTCGCCGACTGCTTCAAGTTCCGTTCGCGAGTGGGCCACGACGTGGCCGTCGAGGCGCTGCGAGATGCCATTCGCACGCGCAGGGCCACGCCTGCCGAGGTCATGCAGGCGGCGCGCGTCGATCGCGTCGGCGCGCTCGTCAGGCCCTACCTCGAAGCGCTGCAGTGACGCGGAGGCCGGTCACCAACATCGGCGCCTCTGTCCGGCAGCGGCTGCTCAACCTGGCGCGCGAGCGCGGCGAGCCGTTCGACCAGCTTCTTCAGTACTACGCTATCGAACGCTTCCTGGCGCGGCTGGCCACGACGCCTTGGGCCGACGTGCTCGTGGTCAAGGGGGCCACGCTCCTGCGCGTCTGGAACGCGTCCCTCGCGCCCTACCAGGGACATCGACTTCCTCGCGCGGCTCGCCGACGGCGCGTCGGTGGCTCGAGTCGCAGTTGCGGAGGTGGTGGCGCTCGAGCAGAACGATGGGCTGGTGTTCGACGGCGAGATCGCCTCCGAGACCATCGTCGTCGATGGTCGCTACCCTGGAGTACGTCTGGCGGTCAAGGGCTCATTGGCCGGGGCGCGCTTCAAGCTGCAGGTGGACGTCGGGGTCGGCGCCGAGTCCGTGCCGGAACCCGCGTGGGTCGACTATCCCGTCCTCCTCGACATGGACCAGCCGCGGATCCTCGCCTACAGGCCCGAGACGGCGATCGCCGAGAAGTTCGAGGCCATGGTGTCGTTGGGCGAGGCGAACAGCCGCCTGAAGGACTTCTATGACGTCTGGCTGCTCGCGTCGACGCTTGCGTTCACCGGCCGCGCTCTGGAGGCGGCCGTCGCGGCCACTTTCACGGGACGGGCCACCACCCTGCCTGCAGGGGTGCCGATCACGCTGACAGACTCGTTTGCCGTGCAGCCCGAGTCTCAGGCTCGCTGGGCCGCGTTCGTGGCGCAGCCGGGCGTGAGGGGCCCAATGTCGTTCGTTGGTGCAACGCGTCTCATCGCGGCGTTCCTGATGCCGTTCGTCGAAGCCGCGCACGCTGGGCGCGGGTTCGACGCACAGTGGTCGCCGGGTGGGCCGTGGGCAATCGCCGGTCGGCCCGAGACGACTTCGGACACGGGAGCCTGAGCCTCACGCGCCATGTGTACGTCCGTGCGGGGCGCAGAGGCCTGGCCGCCTTGAGGGCTCACCGGGCGGGAAAGGACGACGCTGTGCCGGAGGGGGTGCAGGACAGGGAGTGGGTCGTCGTCACTCCGGGCGTCGAGTGCATCCCGACGGTGGACGCCCGCTACTGGCTGACGCCGACGGTGCCGCGGATCTGCACGCCCGAGGAACTGATCGACTTCGCGTGCGCACCGGTCGGCGACTCGGATCAGCAATTGTGACCCGGCTCAGGCTCC
>JBAXRL010000844.1:0-1951 GCA_037131205.1 Actinomycetes bacterium
CCCCGCGCGGGCCCCGCTGGGCGAGGGAAGCACATCGTCCGTGCCGAGGGCGGGCGCCGGGCGGTCCGGTCGGTTGACGGGCTTGGCGGGAGGGCGCCGGCGGGAGAATGGCGGCGTCGGTGCAGCCCTCAGGTCAGCGAGACGGGCGCGCTGTCGAGCCGGTCCGGCGAGGTAACGTCTGTGGCCGCCCGGAACGGGCTCACCGAGGGCACCCGTTCGCACGACGTCGGCGAAGCGGGGTACTCGGGAGTGGTGACGACCGTCAGTCGGGGATGATCTGTTCCTGGGCGGTGGCGTACTTGGAGGTTCGCTGGCGGCCGACATGTTGGCGGTAGCTGGGGCCGTCGATGTTCAGGCGGATGGCGTTCATGGTGAGGCGGTCGAGGATGGCCGCGGTGAGGGTGGCATCGCCGAGATAGGAGCCCCAGGCGCTCAGGGCGATGTTGGAGGTGATGGCGGTGGACAGGCGGTCCTCGTGGCGGCGGTCGAGGAGGTTGAAGAGGATGTGGGCGGCAGTGGGCTCGTCATCGTGCTTGCGGATCTGGCCGAGGCCGACATCGTCGATCACGAGCAGCTGGGGCCGGCTCCAGGCGGCGAGCTTTCGGTCGAAGGTCCGGTCGGCCAGCGCGGCGTGGAGGGTGTCGATCATGTCGACGCAGCGGACATACCGGACGTGGAGCTGCCTGTGGCAGGCGCGCAGGGCCAGGGCCGAGAGGATGTGGCTCTTGCCGGTGCCAGGCTTGCCGGTGAGGATCACGTCCTCGCCGTTCTCGACGAAGCGCAGGGAGGCCAGATCCTCGACGAGAGCGCGGTCGAGCTTGGGCTGGAAGCCCCACTCGAAGCCTTCCAGGGTCTTGCGCATCCGCAGGCCGGACTGATTGATGCGCCGCTCGATGCGGCGCTCACGCAGGCGCCCGGCGGCTTCGCCCAGGACGCGCTCGAGGAGCACGAGAGGGCTTGGATTGGCCGTCGTGGCCCAGGCCAGATGGGCCGACAGGGGCACCTCCTCGTCGGGCAGACCGAGGACACCCAGGTGGGCCCGGAGCCGTTCGAGAAGCAGCACGTCCCCGCCGGCATCCACCGGAGCGTCCGAGCGTGGGGGCGTCCTGCTGCTCGCTCGTCGGGCGCGCTTCATGGATCCTCCGGGTCGTCCCTGGGGGGGATCTCGTCGTAGACGGTCAGGTCGTACTCGACGAGCGTCTCGCCGAGGCTGGCGAGGAGGCGCTCGTTGACATATTCCGGCAGCCGCCGGGGAGTCGAGCGCGCCGTCAGGATCTTCTCGACGCTGGTGTTCTCGAAGGCGCCGAAGCGAAGGGCGTAGGACAGGGCGGTGAGAAGGTCCTGCGTCGTGAATCGATGGCGCAGCTGGAGCACCTGGCGGGCGTGGTAGGCGGCCGAGCGCGACCGCTGGACTTTGAGGCCCTCGAAGAAGAGCGCCGCCCCCGGTCCCATCTCCTGGAAGGTCTTCTCGAGCTGGTCCAGGTCGGGTCCCTTCTGGCGGCCGGGGTGATGCCCCGCCAGCTCGGCGTCCTTGTGCGTTCCCTTCAGCCTTCTCTCGTGGCGCGCCAGGAGCTTGATGTCCGGCCCGTAGACGAACAGCTCGGTCTGCGTGACCCGAATCGGCAGGATGTCCGTGACATGGTCGTACGGCACCGAGTAGCGATTGCCTTCCCAGGAGACGAAGCCTTCGATGTCGCAGAGGCGGTAGACGACCCGCGCCGTGTCGTACGAATGCGTCGGCAACGGCAGCAGGTGCTCGCGCTCTTCCTCGTACATCACTCGCACCACGCGCTTGGTCTTGCGATGGACTCGTTCGTCCGACGTCCCCGTCATCCATCCCTCGAGCTGGCGGCGCAGGTCAGCCTCGTCGGCAAAACGCCGTCCGTTGAGGAAGCTCTTCTGTAGCTCCCAAAATCCTCTTTCGACCTTTGGCTTGTCATTTGGGTGACCC
>JBAXRL010000845.1:0-1950 GCA_037131205.1 Actinomycetes bacterium
TTCTTCAACGCGGCCCTGGTGAGCGCCGCCATCATCCGCCTCACGGGCGGCGACCCGACGCTCGGCGACGGCCTGCGCGGCGCCTGGAGCCACATCGGGGCGATTCTCGGCTACGCGGCGATCGCCGCGACCGTCGGCCTCGCGCTGCAGATCCTCCGCGAGCGCGCCGGTTTCGCCGGCGCCATCATCGCGGCGCTCGGCGGCATGGCCTGGACCATCATCACCTTCCTCGTCGTCCCCGTGCTGGTCGTCGAGGGCGTCGGGCCCGTCACGGCGATCAAGCGCAGCGCCGGGCTCCTCAAGAAGACCTGGGGAGAACAGATCATCGGCAGCGCCGGCATCGGGCTGGTGTTCGGCCTGCTCAGCCTGGCCGTGGCCGTGATCGGCATCGGGCTCGGCGTCCTGGTCATGAGCGCCGGCGTCGTCGTGCTCGGCATCGCCGTCATCGCCGTGGCTGTCATCGCGATCATCGTGATCAGCCTGTTGGGCGCCACGCTGCGCGGCATCTACTCCGCCGCCCTGTACGAGTACGCCGTCGACGGCGCGACGGGCGCCTTCGACCGCGAGACGCTGGCCGGCGCGTTTCAGCCCAAGCCGTCGCGCCGCGGTCGCTGAGAAACGCGAAGGACGGCGGGGCGCTCGCAGGGCGCCTCGCCGCCTTCCGCGTGACATGACCGGCTGCATCGGATAGCGTGCAGGCATGTTCGACTTCATGAATCTGCTGCCGGGCTGGCTCGAGCTCATCTTCATCATCTACTGGGTGGTCACGATCGTCTTGCTCATCATGGACGACCGCGAGCCGTCGATCACGATCGCCTGGCTGTTCATCCTCATCTTCGTGCCGTTCGTCGGGGTGTTCTTCTACATCTTCTTCGGCCGCGACTGGAAGGTCGTGGCGCGGCGCAAGGGCTGGATCCAGACGCTGAAGCGCGTCGAGAAGGAGGAGATGGCGCCGATCTGGAAGCGCAACGCCCAAGCCACGGCCCGCTTCTACGAGGAGTGGGGCGACGCGATCGCCGAGCCCATCTCGCGCGCCATCTCCGCCGAGAACGTCGCCAGGGTGTTGCCGGCGTCCTCGCTCGAACTCTTCAACGACGGCGCCACCAAGTTCGCCCGCCTCATGGAGGACCTCGCCGCGGCGCAGCGCTTCATCCACCTGCAGTACTTCATCTGGGAGCAGGACGAGTTGACGGCGAAGATCGTGCCCATCCTCCTCGACCGCCTGAAGGCCGGCGTCGAGGTGCGCATCATGTACGACTGGATGGGCTGCATCACCTTCAAGAAGCGCGAGCTCAGGCAGCTCGCCAAGGCGGGCGCCATCGTGCGCGCCGACGTCACCGACCTCCTGCGCATCAACTACCGCAACCACCGCAAGATCGTCGTCATCGACGGCGAGATCGGCTACACCGGGGGCATGAACGTCGGCCAGGAGTACATCGACGGCGGCAAGCGCTTCGCCACCTGGCGCGACACGCACATGCGCCTCACCGGGCAGGCCGTGGCAGGGCTCGAGAAGCTGTACGCGTCGCGCTGGTTCGAGCAGAAGAAGGACCACGAGGACCTCTTCCAGGCGAAGTACATGCCGGCCCCCGACCCGACCGCGGTCGAGACGGGCACGCTCGTCGAGATCGCCGCGCAGGGGGTCGAAGACCCGTGGAGCGCGGCGCGACGCGCGCACATGGTGGCCATCGGCCAGGCGGAGGAGTCGGTGTGGATCCAGTCGCCGTACTTCATCCCCGACTACAGCATCTACGACGTGATGATCAACGCGGCGCTCAGCGGCGTCGACGTGCGCTTCATGATGACCGGCATCCCCGACAAGCCCATCGCGCTCTGGGCGGCGCAGACCTACTACAAGAAGCTCATCGAGGCCGGGGCCCGCGTGTTTCTCTACAAGGCCGGCTTCCTGCACGCGAAGACGATCGTCGTCGACGGCATCGTCAGCGCCGT
>JBAXRL010000846.1:0-1947 GCA_037131205.1 Actinomycetes bacterium
TCGGCGCCGATGATCACCCAGGCGAACACCTTGACGCACGCGTCGCTGTCGCCCCAGGGCAGAACGGCGATCTGGACCCTGGTGGAGCCCGCGTCCACGGCGAATCCAGGGAAGTCGTCGTCGGTCGAGTATAGCTCCCCGTACAACTCCGTCATGAGCTGCTGGACGCGCTCGTAGGCCTGGGCGTGAACGTCGTGTTGAAACTCCATCGTCGCTCCTCTCAGCCGGACGAGCCGGGCACCGTGCTCTTGAGCTCGCCGCCCTCGTAGGAGACGACGACGGGAAGGTCCGGGCGGTCCTTGAACAGCCGCACGAGCACGGGGCTCATGAGCTGCTCGAGCTGGTCACTCCATTCGTCGGGGCGCTGCGACTGAGAGGCGATCCCTGAAAGCCACACCACGACGCTCGGGTCCCATTCGATGACGAGGCCGTCCCGAGCGTAGCGTTCCGCGAGGCCGGGCAGAGCGACGTTGGCCAGCCAGCCGCTGACCACGCCCTCAGCCGAGGCGGCCCGCCCGACGACCTGGCACAAAGCGGTGACGCCCGGGCCGAGTGAGGTCTCTGCCAGTCGTTCGGCGGCGTGCTCGCCGGGGACGCCGCTTGTCTGTACGAACCCCAGCGGGCGGCCTTCCCGGGCGCCGACACCGCCGGCGGTCAGGATGACCACGGTGTCGCTGAGGTACTGCGCGGTGCCGTGCGCGTCGGTGAAGTGCCCGCTGCGGAGAGCCTCGGTCACCAGGTCCAGGTACAGCCTGCCGCACTGGTCGATGTTCCTGATGAGCACCGTGGACCACGGCTGCCCGTTGAGCTGCTGGACGGCTCCCCGCGAGAGCTCGGCGCCGACGTATCCGTAGGGCATTCCCAGGAGGCGCGTCAGGGCGCTCTGGTCCTGGTCCATGTAGCCGGCGAGATCGATCTCGACGACGCGCTGGGCGGAGCCGAACAGCGCGTCGGACAGCACGCCGGCGAGCACGTCCGCGTGCGCCGCCGTATCGCCGGTCAGCAGCAGGATGGCGTTGGGCCGCTCCGGTGCGAAGTCGTGAGCGCTCATGGTGAGCTGCAGACGGGCCAGGAGCTCGTCAGCGTCGTCCTTTGGCAGAAGGGCGATCGCCTCGAGCCGCTCGCGCAGCCGCTCGAGCCGCTCGTCGATGCCGAGCGGCATGCCGATGAGCTGCTGAGCGACGCCTTTGCACGTCTCCAGGTCGAGTTCGCTGCGCCGTTCCACCATCGCGTGAGCGACGCACTGCTCGAGCAGATCGATCGCCTTGTCGGGGAAGTGGCGGTTGCGCAGAAAACTGTCGGCGAACGCCACCAGCCACTCGAGGATCTCGTCACTCACCGCGACGCCTCGCGACTCCACGAAGCGGTCGCGCTGCACGCGCAGCACGTCCAGCGCCTGCGCCTTGGTCATCTCCGAGACGTAGACCGGCTGAAAGCGGCGCTCGAGAGCCGCATCCTGGTCGACGATGCGCTTGTACTCCATGTCGGTGGTGGCGCCCACGAGCGCCAACTGATCGCGCGCCAGGGCCGGCTTGAGCAGCCCGCCAACGTCCATGCCGTGGCCGCCGCTCCCCGACCCCAGGATGGAATGGATCTCATCGATGAACAGGACGACGTCCGGACCGGATGCTTCGGCCAGCAGCTGGGTCATCCTCTCCTCGAGCTTGCCGACGATACCGGCGCCGCTGACCAGGCTGCCGACCTTGATCTCGATGAGGCGGATGCCCTGCAGGCAGTCCGGCACGTCGCCCGCTACGACCTTCTGCGCCAGACCCTCGACGATGGCCGTCTTGCCGACGCCCGCCGGGCCGAGAAGGACGGGGTTGCGCTTGGTGACGCGACACAGCGTCGTGATGGCGGTGCGCACCTCTTGCTCGCGGCCGACAAGGGGCGACAACTTGCCGTCGGCCGCCGCCTTGGTGAGGTCGCGGCCGAGCTCGTCGAGCA
>JBAXRL010000847.1:0-1946 GCA_037131205.1 Actinomycetes bacterium
ACTCGGGCGGCGGCGGGATCACGCCGCCGGTGCCGATCATCGTCTCGCCGAGCATCGTGCCCACGTTCTCGGGGCCGTAGAAGGCGATCTCCCGCTCGACCTGCGTAGCGCACTCCATCTTGCAGTCTTCGCCGTAGGTCTTGTTCCAAGCGCACTGGTAGCAGTAGGGCGCCCCGAGCTTGATGAACCCGGGCAGCAGGGGCTCGAACTTGGCGCGGTTCACCGTGAGCCCCTGGGCGCTGACGCTGGTCATCGTGGTGCCGTGGTAGGAGCGGTCGCGGAACATGACCATGTACTTGGTGCCCTGGCCCTTGTTGCGCCAGTACTGGCGCGCCATCTTGACGGCCGTCTCCACGGACTCGCCGCCGCCGAGCGTGAGGAACACGTGGTTGAGGTCGCCGGGCATGTGCTCGGCCACCTTGGCGGCCAGCTTGATCGCCGGCTCGTTGGCGATCTGGAAGATGTGGTAGATCGCCAGCTTCTGCATCTGCGCGTTGATGGCGTCGTAGATCTCCTGGCGGCCGTGGCCGACGTTGACGGTCCACAGGCTGGCGAAGGCGTCGATGTAGGCATTGCCGTCGGAGTCGTAGACGACGGCGCCCTCGGCGCGCTCCATGATGACGGGTTTGAGGCCCTGCATCTGCGTGAACGGCGGCCACAGGTGGCCGAGGAAGTCGTCCTGGAGCGCGCCCCCTGCGTCTGCCTGCACGTCGTCTGCCATGGCTCCTCCCTCGCGGTTCTTCTCCACCCACCCAGGTGGAAAACGCTAGGCTGTCACGCTTCGGATGTCAAATGCCGTCAACGCCGCAGACGGCGGCGAGAGCGCACAGCTGAGCGTCGCTGAGCGAGGGGCGCCAGTCCGCGCGGGCCGCGAGCAGCGCGGCCGCCCGCTCGCGGGCGGCCGCGACCTCGTCGCGGCCCTCGGCCTTCCAGGCGTCGTAGGACGTGCGCGTCGAGACCACCGGCGAGAAGTGCTCGCCGGCGCGGATTCGCCGCCGAGTCTCCTTCTCGGCCAGGAAGTGCCCACCGATGCCGACCTTCTCGATCATCTCCGCGAAGATCTCCTCGTGCGAGATGGTCACGTCGCCGAGCAGGCGGCGGATCATGCCGGCGATCTCGCAGTCGATGACGATCTGCGGCAGATACAGCAGGTCGACCGAGTCGAGCATGCCCACGCCGCCGCTGAGCACGTCGGCCCCGGCGGCGCACGTCGTCAGCGCCTTCAGAGCCTTCTCGTAGCCCGCCTGAACGCCGGGATATTTGGCGTCGGTGCCCAGGCCGGGCACCGTCACCGGCACGCCCAGCAGGTGCCCCACCTCGATGCAGGCCGCGGCCATGAGGTGAGACTCGGGCGCTCCGTACGAGACACGGGCGGCGCGCATGTCCATGGTGTTGGCCGAGGCGCCGAACAGCAGCCGGGCGCCGGGCGCCAGGGACTGCATCGCCGTGGCCACGCCGAGGAACTCCGCCACTGCCAACGTGATGCCTGCGGCGAGGGTGACCGGCGCCGTGGCCCCAGACATCGGTATCGTATAGACCTCGACCGGCACGCCGTGGGCGGCGACGGCGGCGTGGAAGTCGAGCACGCCGCCGTCCACCTGCAGCGGGGAGGCCGCGGTGAGCAGCGTGCTGAACCGCGGCCGCTCCCGGAACGCGTCCGCGTCGCCGGCGACGATGTCCATGATGCGCAGCAGCGGCTCGACCTGTGACGGGCAGTCGACAAAGGTGACGTGCTTGTCCGACTGCGTCAGCACCGTGTAGTAGCCGGTGAGCTCGCGCACGTCGAGGGGCACGTCGTTGGCGGTCACCGTCGTCCAGATCAGGTCGACCTCCGGCGAGGCGTCGAGCAGCGCCGTGGCCTTGCGCAGGTCGTCCAGCGTCGAGAGCCGGCGCTCGCCGGTCTCGTGGTCGAGCACAAAGGCGGCGCAGCCGGAGGAGCAGAAGTG
>JBAXRL010000848.1:0-1944 GCA_037131205.1 Actinomycetes bacterium
CAGTGGCGATAGAACACGTGGAACTCCGCCGCCAGCTCACCGAGATAGGTGTGTACGCGGTGAGGCGCGCGCTGGCCGACGGCCGCCAGCAGCACGTCGGGGTACCTGGCCAAGGCGCGCAGGAGTGACCTCTCGTGGTCGTCCACAGAGACGGCCGGCAGGGCTTCGCCGGCCGGCCCGCCCGCCGGCCCCCGCACCGCCTCGAGGTTGCGCAGGATGCTGCAGATGCGCGCGTGGGCGTACTGCACGTAGTAGACGGGGTTCTTGTTTGACTGCTCGCGGGCGAGGTCGATGTCGAGCTCGAGCGTGGTGTCGTGCGAGCGCCCCACGAGCAGGAAGCGCGCGGCGTCCACGCCGATGGCGTCGAGGAGGTCGTCGACCGTCACGATGTCGCCCTTGCGCTTGCTCATGCGCTTGGCCGCGCCGCTCTCCAGGAGGTTCACCATCTGACCGATGATGAGCTCCAGGCGGTCGGGGTCGTGCGGCGGCAGGGCCGTGAAGGCGGCCTTCATGCGCGGCACGTAGCCGTGGTGGTCGGCGCCCCAGATGTCGATCATGTGCGCGAACCCGCGGTCCATCTTGTCGCGGTGGTAGGCGATGTCGCTGAGGAAGTAGGTGGGCTCGCCGCTGGAACGGATGAGCACGCGGTCCTTGTCGTCGCCGTACCGCGTGGTCTTGAGCCAGACGGCGCCCTCCTCATCGTAGAGGAGGTCCTCGCCGTCCAGCTCGGCGAGCGCCTTGCCGACCTCGCCGGCGAAGCCCCGATGCTCGCCTTCGCCGGCGTACAGCAGGCTCTCGTAGGCCCACACGTCGAACGGCACGCGCAGGCTCTCGAGCGTGACGCGAAACTGCGCGAGGATGGCGTCGCGGCCCCATTCCTTGATTGCCGCGAGCGCGTCGGCGGCCAGCGCGGTCACGTCGGGAGCGGCCGCCGCGACGGCGGCACGGTAGCGCTCGCCGACCGCCGCGATAAGCTCGTCGGCGAGGTCCAGCAGGTACTCCCCCTGGTAGCCCTCCTCAGGGACCGGGATGTCCAGACCCAGCCGCTGACCGTAGCGCGCCGCCAGCGACTGCCCGAAGCGCAGCATCTGCGTGCCGTGGTCGTTGACGTAGAACTCGCGGGTGACGTCGTGACCGACGAAAGCGAAGATGCGGCAGAGCGCGTCGCCGTACGAAGCGTAGCGCGCGTGCCCCACGTGCAGCGGCCCCGTGGGGTTCACGCTCACGAACTCGACGTTCATCTTGAGGCGCTCGCCGTGGGGCAACGCGCCGCGCCCGAAGTCGGGTCCGGCGGCGCGCATGCGCTGCACGGCGCCGCGGTACCACGCCGCGCCCAGGAACAGGTTGAGAAAGCCGGGGCCGGCCACTTCGACGCGCTCGCAGAGCGCGGCCCCCGGGCCGGCCTGCCAGCGCTCGCCGAGCGCGGCGGCGAGCTCGCGCGGCGGGCGGGCGGCGCGCCTGGCGCTCACGAGGGCGGCATTGGTCGTGAGGTCGCCGTGCTCCGGGAGCGCGGGCATCGCCAGCTCGACAGCCGGCACGTCGGCGTCGGCCACGCCGGCCTCGGCGAGCAACTCTCGCAGCGTCGCCGCCAGAGACGTCGCGAGGCCGTTCAGGTCGTAGAGGTCGTAGAGGTCGTAGAGGTCGTCGCTCATTGCCCACCGCCCGGTCGTCGTGGCAGCGCCGGCAGGTGCGCCGGCGCGGAAGCCCATTCTAGCGGCCCCGGCCGGGCGGCGCGATGGCCGCGCGGCGCCCGCCGCCGCGCAGGCGCCGGTGAGCCACCAATGGGGCTCCCTGCGGGTGCACAGCCGGCAGCGCTCCCGACGGGCAGCGCTCCGCGGGGCGCGACGCCGAACCTGTGAAGTAGGCCGCATCCTCGGCTTTCTCATCGTGCACGACCGTCCGCCGGCGGCCCGGTGCCGGGGGGAAAGCTAAGGGCCTATCCCG
>JBAXRL010000849.1:0-1938 GCA_037131205.1 Actinomycetes bacterium
TCGCCTACATGTCGCCGGAGCAGGCCGCCGGGCGCCGCGTGGGGCCGCCCAGCGATGTGTACTCCGCCGGCATGGTGCTCTACGAGCTGCTCGCCGGCGAGCATCCGCTGCGCGGGCGCACGCCGGCCGAGACGCTGTCCAACGTGGCCGCCGGCCGGCTGCCGTCGCTGGGTACGTTGCGGCCCGACCTGGCGCGGGATCTGGTCGGGCTGATCGACGACGCCTGCGCGCCGCGGCCCGGCGAGCGGCCCACGGCCGCCGCGGTCAGCGCGGCCCTCGACGAGCTGCTCCACAGCGGGCGCCTGCGCCCGCGGCGGCTGCTGCGCGCCCGGCGCCTGGTGCGACCGCTGAAGCGCGCCGGCTTTGTCGCCGAGCGCGCCGCCGGCGCCGGCCTCGCGGCGCTCACCAGCGGCATCGTGCTCGGCGCGCTGCCGGCGTATCCCCAGAGCTGGACGCTGCCGCTGGTCGCGGTCTGCACGGCGGTGTGGGCCGTGGTTCCGCAGGGCGGGCTCGCCTTTCTGCTGGGCGCGCTGGCGTTCCCCGTCTTCAACGTGTCGCTGAGCCTCGGGGCCGCCTATCTGGTCTTCGCCGTCGCCCTGTTCCTTCTGACCCGCACCAGGCCGATCGTGGCTCTCTGGCCCACGCTGGCGCTGGTGCTCACGCCGCTGTACCTCACGCTTCTGGCGCCGGCGGGGGCGGCCCTTCTGGGCCGCGTGCGCGGCCCGTTGGCCGCCGCCTGGGCGGCCGCCGGCACGCTCATCTACCTGCTGCTCCTCTACGACTCGCGGGGTCCGTTCACGCTCTTCCAGCCGCCCTGGCGCCTCGCCGACCAGGCCGCCGCCGCCGGCGACCCGTTCACCGTGGCGACGCGCGTCCTCGGCGCGGCCCTGGCGCCCGCCGGCGCGCTCCAGATGCTCGTCTGGGCGGGCCTCGCCGTGGCTCTCGGCGGCGCCCTCTCGAGCCGCCGTCTCGAGCTTCGCCTGTGGGTCTGGGCGACGGCCTTCGCGGCGACCTTCGCGGTCTATCTCGTCGTGCCTGTCGCCGTCTGGGGGTACCCCGTGGAGCTCGCCCCTCTGCTCTTGAATGTGGCGCTGGCGGCCGGCGTGATACTCTTGCTCTTGGTTTTGACGACCGGTGACGGGCCGGAGGAACGCGACGATGGGCATCTTCAAGAAAGCTGAGAAGAAACTCGAAGGCTTTGTCGAGGGCGGCTTCGGGCGCGCCTTCAAGGCCGGCGTGCAGCCGGTCGAGCTGGCGCACAAGCTCGCCAAAGAGATGGGCGACCACAAGACCGTCGGCGTCTCCAACGTGTACGTGCCCAACGAGTTCGACATCTATCTGGGCGAGGCCGACTACGGGCATCTCTCCTCGCTGTCGGACTCTCTCAAGGCCGAGCTCGCCAACTACGTCACCGCCTTCGCGCGGCGCGAGGGCTGGACGCTCGTCGCGCCGCCGCGCCTCGACCTGCATCGCGACGACGATCTGCGCGTCGGCGAGTTCGGCATCGCCACGGGCGCCGTCAGCGCCCCGCTCGAGGCGCCGGCCGCGGCGTACGCGCCGCCGTCGTACGCGCCGCCGCCGGCTGCGCAGCCGGCCTACGCGCCGCCGGCCTACGCGCCGCCGGCCTACGCGCCGCCGGCCTACGTGCCGCCGGCGGCCGCCGCGCCGGGTCCGCTGCTCGACCAGACCGTGCTCTATCAGGAGCAGGCCCCCGCGCCCGCGGCGGCGCCGCCTGTGGCGCGGGCCGCCGGCCCGCGCGCGACCCTGCGTGGCCGTCAGGGCGAGTGGGAGCTGCGCGAGGCCGTGACCGTGATCGGCCGCAGCCGGCGCTGCGACATCGTGCTCACCGACCCCAACGTCTCGCGGCAGCACGCCGAGATCCGCCGCCAGGACGACGGCTTCATGGCGCTCGACCTCGGGTCCACCAACGGCATGCGC
>JBAXRL010000850.1:0-1935 GCA_037131205.1 Actinomycetes bacterium
CGCTACTCCAGGATGCCCGCGCGGTGCGCCTTGAGGTAGCCGCCGCAGAAGTTGTCTTCGCCGCGCAGCGCCTCGATGGCCTTGATGTTGGCCATCATGGCCTTGTTGCGCACGTCGAGGACCGCGCCGTCGATGCCGAGGCCGGCGCACATGGCCACAAAGGTGCGATTGAGCAGGGCGCGGTTGGGCAGGCCGAAGCTCACGTTGCTGAGGCCGCCGGTGGTGCGCACGGGCAGGCGCTCCTTGACCAGCTTGAGGGTATCCATCGTGACCTGGGCGGCCGTGGAGTCGGCCGAGACGGCCATGACCAGCGGGTCGACCCAGAGGTCCTCGCCGGGCAGCCCGGCGCCGGTGCAGAGGTCGTACAGCTGCTTGGCGACGGCGAAGCGGTCTTCGGCGGTCGGCGGGATGCCCTCGTCGCTCAGGCACAGACCGATGACCGGGCACTTGTACTTCTCGACGAGCGGCAGCACGGCGTCGATGCGCGCCTGCTCGCCGCTGATCGAGTTGATGAACGGGACCTTGCCGCCGGCGTCGATGATGGCGCGCACGCCGGCGTCGAGGGCCGCCGGACTGGCGGAGTCGACCATGAGCTGCATGTCGGTGACGCTCATCACGGTCGCGATGAGCCAGGTGATGTCGGCGACCTCGTCGCCACCCGCGACGCCGCCGTTGACGTCGAGCAGGCCGGCGCCGGCCGCGACCTGGTCGGTGGCCAGCGTCTTGATGAACTCCGCGTCACGCGCCTGGATCGCCGCGGCGACCTGCTTGCGCGTCCCGTTGATCGATTCACCCATCAACAGCATCTCAACAACCTCCACGACGGTTTTCCGGGACGTAAGTCCGCTGAGTATATGCGAACCGTGAGCCCGCCGAGAAGCGCGGGGCGCGGCGGGCCCGATGCGGCGGGCCGGACGCGGCGGGGCGGACGACGCGGCCTCCAGAAGCCGCGCCCTCAGGGCGGCGGCACCAGCCAGTCGGGCGCGGCGCGGCGGCGCTCGCGGGCGCGGCGCTCGGCGGCGACCCGCGCGCGTTCCCGCCGTCGCTCCGTGACGCGGCGGTCCTTGACCACCGCGACGCCATCTCGCCCCCAGAAAAGCAGGCGAAAGCGCTCGTAGAGCCGGTCGCGCCCGGGGCCGGTGACCACGAGCGTGTAGGTGGCGGTGTCGGCCTGCGCAGCCATACGGGGATCATACCCGTTTCGTCAGGACGTGATGTACACGGCGTTCGTGCGCCTGAAGAGCTCGAGCGCCGCCGTCGCCGGGAACGAAGCCGGCCGGCGGGGCTCCGCCGCGCCGCGAGTCGCTCATTCTTCGAGGGCGCGGCCCCGCCGGCGCCTGACGATCAGCGCCCCGCCGCCCGCGGCGGCGACGACGGCGATCGCCACGGCGATCCAGATCGAGCCCGACGCCGAGCCCTCGCTCGTCGCGGCGACGGCCTTGGGCTTCAGGTCGATGTAGCTCGCCCGGCTGATCATGTTGTCCCAGACGCTGCCGCTCACGTAGGGCGCCCAGCCGTCCCACTTCGCGACGTTCACGGCCTGCAGGATGGCCGGGTAGTCGAGGACGATCATGGGCTGCTCCGCATACATGATCGCCTGCATCTGTTTGAGGATCGCGATCCGCTTCTGCGAGTCCATCGCCTCGTACTGCCGGGTGTTGAGCCGGTCGTACTCGGCGTTTGACCAGTTCATCTCGTTGTAGTTCTCGATCTGGTCGGTGGTGAAGCAGGCGGCGGAATCTCCGGGGTCGATGTAGCCCATGAAGTCCCAGAGCGCCAGGTCGTAGTCCGGCGCGTAGGTGTTGCCCTTGTAGTTCCAGATGCTGTCGCCGAGAGCGCCCTCGTCGACCACGGTGAGCTCGATCTGCAGGCCGATCTGGCGCAGCCAGCCGGCGATGAGCTTGCCCTGGATCTGGCTCTCGGGCGAGATGTCCC
>JBAXRL010000851.1:0-1932 GCA_037131205.1 Actinomycetes bacterium
ACCGGCACGGCGCCCTCGCCCTGGGTGCTGCAGCACACGGCGGCGATGTCGGACGCCGGACCGGCGTGGCGGGCGAGCAGTCGCCGCGTCGCGGCGACCAGCGCCCGCCACCAGTCGTCCGGCGCCTGCTCGGCGCCGCCCCCCGGCAGCACGCGCAAGGCTACGGGCTCGCTCTCCCAGGCGGCCACGCGCCCATCGACGCCGATCAGCGCGACCTTGGCGCCCGAGGTGCCGAGGTCGACGGCCAGAACGTACTTCGCGGCCCCTGCTGTCGCTTCCATGGCCGCAGCATAGCACCGGCCTCGACCCCGACCGCTTCGCGTATACTGGCGCCGGCGAGGAGGAGGAGATCATCGCGGGCGACTCCATCAGAGAGACCGGCGGCGGCCTCGGCCATGCGCTGGAGATCGCGCTCGTGCTCGCGGCGCTGGCGCTGCTCTACCTCAGCAGCCTGTCGTCCTACCTCCTGTTCCACAGCCTTGCGGAGGCGGCGTTCGTCGCCGTCGGCGTCGCCATCTTCGTAATGGCGTGGCACCTGCGCCGCTTCAGTGACAACGGTTTCGGGCTGGTGGTCGGCACGGGTCTCGTGTTCGCCGCGGCCATCCAGTTGGTCCACGCGCTCGCCTACAAGGGCATGGGGGTGTTCTCGGGGGCCGATGCCGACCTGGCGACCCAGCTCTGGATCGCCTCCCGCTACCTCACAGCGGCGACGTTCGTGGCGGCCCCCTTCTTTCTGCGCCGCCGCCCTGCCGCCGGACTGCTGCTGGGAGCGTACGCTGCCATCACCGCGGTGCTGCTGGCCGCCATCTTCTGGTGGCAGGTCTTCCCGGTCTGCTACGTGGAGGGGGTGGGGCTCACCGCCTTCAAGAAGGACAGCGAGTACATCATCGCCGCCCTGTTCGTGGCCGCCGCCGGTCTGGTCACCTGGAAGGGCCGCGATCTGGAGACCGCGACGCGCCGCACGCTGGCGGCCGCCATGCTGGTTTCGGCGGCCGCGGAGATCGCCTTCACCCTGTACGTCGGTGTCTACACCTGGCCAAACCTCGTCGGGCACCTGCTCATGTTCGTCTCGGTCTACCTGCTCTATCGCGGCGTCGTGCTGTCGGGCATGGCGCGCACCTACGCGCACCTCGTGGACGAGCTCGCCGAGCAGACCGAAGCGCTCGGCGCACTCTCCCATGAGCTGGAGCACCGCGTGGACGAGCGCACCGCCGAGCTCACCGACGTCGTGGCGGAGCTCAAGACGGTGTCCTACTCCGTGTCGCACGAGCTGCGCTCACCGCTGCGGGCCATCGACGGCTTCTGCTACCTCGCCCTCGAGGAGGGCCGCGAAGTGCTGGGCGCGGAAACCCTGGATGGTCTGGGGCGCGCCCGCGCCGCCGCCCAGCACATGGGCCGTCTCATCGACGACCTGCTCCACGTCATGGAGGTCGGCCGTTCGCAGCCCGAGCGCGAGGAGGTGGACCTGAGCGCGCTCGCCGGCTCCGTCGCGCGAGCTTTCGCCGAGGACGAGCCGGAGCGCGACGTACGTGTCAGCATCGAGAACGGGCTGACCGCCAACGCCGACCCCACCCTGGCGCAGGTCGCCCTGCACAACATGATCGGTAACGCCTGGAAGTTCACCCGCGGCGAGGACCGGGCGGAGATCGCCGTCGGCGCGGAGAGCCGGGACGGCCAGACCGTGTTCTTCGTGCGTGACAACGGCATCGGCATCGACGAGAAGCTGGCGCTCGATGTGTTCGAGCCGTTCAACCGCCACGTACGCACCGAGGAGTTCGAGGGCACAGGCGTCGGGCTGGCCCTCGTGCAGCGGATCGTCCGGCTGCACGGCGGCGACGCCTGGATCGCCGGCGTGCCGGGAGAGGGCGCCACCGTCTTCTTCACGCTGGCGCCACCCGGCGGCGACCCTCTGCCCCGTTAGGGCCTATCCCG
>JBAXRL010000852.1:0-1931 GCA_037131205.1 Actinomycetes bacterium
ACGATGCCGACGCTGGGCACCACGGCGCCGGCCACCAAAGCAGGCGCCTATGCGCTCGGCTCCGCCGAGCTGGTGGCGGCCACCGTGCTGCTGCAGCTTGCCCATCCCGGGGCGCCGGTGCTCCATTCCATCATGCAGAGCTGGGCCGACCCGCGCAGCGGCAACTTCGTGAGCTTCCCGCAGGACGGGCGCAGCCGCGCCCTGGGCACCGAGCTCGCGCACCACTGGGGCGTGCCCGCCGAATCGGCCACCTGCGGCACCGACTCGCCGGCGCCCGGCACCTGGCAGGCCGGCGTCGAAGAGGCGCTCGACCTTGTGCAGGCCGCGTGGGAAGGCTCGGAGCTGATGCCCAGCATCGGCCTCGTCAATGTGTACACGCTGTTCTATCCCGAGCACATCATCCTCGGCGACGACATCTACCAGCGCGCCCGCTACGCAATCATGGATATCGACCTCGACGACGAGGCGCTGGCCCTGGAGGCCATCGCCGAGGTCGGCCCCGGCGGGCACTTTCTCGGCCACAAGCACACGCGGCGGCACATGCGCGCGGCCGTCAAGCCGGCGATCACCCACCAGCCGGGGCCCGACGGCGCCTTTCGCGATCCCCTCGAGGTGGCCCGCGAGAAGGCCGCGTGGATCTGGCGCGAGTACCGGCCTGAGCCGCTCGAGGCAGATAAGGCCGCCGAGCTCACGAAGATCCTCGCGGCGGCCGACGCCGAACTGCGCGGCTGAGCCGCGCGCGCGTTGGATGCCGGCCGATGAGCACGCGCGAGCGCCTCAGCGCGGTCATGGACGAGCTGGCCGGGATGGCCAGCGATGAGAACCGCGCCGGCATGGCGCGCTACGGCATCAACGTCACGGACGCCTTCGGGGTCTCAGTGCCCGAATTGCGGCGCATGGCGAAGGGTCTGGGCGTCGACCACGAGCTTGCTTTGGCCCTGTGGGACACCGGCAACCACGAGGCGCGCACTCTGGCCGGCATGGTCGACGACCCGGCGTCGGTGAGCGCAGCTCAGATGGACCAGTGGGCCGCGGACTTCGACTCGTGGGACGTCTGCGACCAGGTGACGTCCAACCTCTTCGACAAGACGTCCTTCGCCTACGACAAGGTGCGCGAGTGGAGCGCCGCCGAGGACCAGTGGGTAAAACGGGCGGCGTTCGCGACGGCGGCCGCCCTGGCCGTCCACGACAAGAAGGCGCCCGACGAGCGCTTTCTCGAGATCCTCGAACTGGTCAGTCGCGAAGCGGGGGACGGCCGCAACTTCGTCAAGAAGGCTGTCAACTGGGCGCTGCGCAACATCGGCAAGCGCAACGCGGCGCTGCACGCGGCGGCGATCCAGACGGCTGAGGCCATCCTGGCCGCAGCCGAAGCTCTCGCCGCCGTCGACCGCCGCGACCCGGCCGCGCGCAGCGCCCGATGGGTCGCGCGCGACGCCCTGCGCGAGCTGCGCTCAGACAAGGCGCTGCGCCGCTTCCGAGCGCCCTGAGCGGCCCGCGAGCCCGAAGGGCTCCGTCGCGGGCCGCCCTGAGCGGCGCAACGCCGGCGAGCGGCCCGCGAGCCCGAAGGGCTCCGTCGCGGGCCGCACTGGCCCAGCCTCTCACGCCGGTAGTAGAATACGTGGTCCGCGCAGGCTCGGCCTGCACTCACCGCCAGGGGGTCACGTGACGGCCTCGTCGACGACAGGCGCCTACAGCTCGGCCGAACGACGGCACCCGCGTCTGGTACGGCGCACGGCCTGGCTGCGGCGTCATTCGCTCGCCGTCGGGGTGGCGGCCGTCGTCCTCATCGCCGTCGTCTTCTTCCTCGACGCGCGCGTGCACCCCGTCACCATGGCCGGGTTCTATCTCGTGCCGCTCACGCTGCTGGCCCTTGCGGGGCGTGAGCGGCTCGTGGCCGCGGCCGGCGTCGCCTGCGGCCTGCTCACCGTGCT
>JBAXRL010000853.1:0-1928 GCA_037131205.1 Actinomycetes bacterium
TCCGCGTGAGCACCAGCGCGAGCCCGGATGGGGTGACGCTCGCGGTCGGCAACGGCGGCGAGCCTATCGCGGCGGACGAGGTGCCACGCCTCTTCGAGCGTTTTTACCGCCGTGATACATCGCGCAGCCGAAGGACCGGCGGCGCCGGCTTGGGCCTCGCCATAGTCGCGGCGGTGGCCCACGCCCACGGGGGCGCCGCCCGCGCGGAGGCGCCGGCCGCGGGCGGCCTGGTCGTGACCGTCACCCTGCCCGGCATCTGAGAGCGCGCCGACGGCGAAAGGGCCGTAGCAGCCTGCGGCCGCGGCCCCCGGCGGCGCCGTCCGCGCTCAGATCGACGCGAGCTCCTCCAGGCGCTTCGCCATGAGATCGTCGGCCGCACGCGCCGCGGGCGCGTGCCCCGTCAGGGCCAGCACGAAGGGCTCCTTCTCCAGCGAGTACAGACTCACGTCGGTGACGGCGACCACTGTGGCGGTGCGCGGCACGTCCTGAATGAGCGCGATCTCGCCGAAGCCGTCGCCGCGGCCGAGGGTCGCCACCTCCTGGCCGCGTTTGCTGACGCTGACGCGGCCGTCGGCGATGGCGTAGAAGCAGTCGCCGGGCTCGCCCTCGGTGATGAGCGTGGTGCCGGCCGACGCCTCCAAGGGAACAAGGGCGCGAGCCAAACTCTCAAGCTCAAGTGCAGGGAGAGGGCTGAACATCGGGAGGGAGCGCAGCAGATGGATCTGCACCTGCGGCACGTCGGCGGAGTCGTCGATGGTGCGCAGCCGCCGCCACGCCAGAGCGACGAGCACGAAGAAGAGGAGCGCGGTGCCCACCAGCCCCGCGCGCGCTCCGCTGAGCCCGATGAGCAGCGGCACGAAGATCGCGGCGAAGGCGAGGCCGGCGTCCATCAGGGATTCGAGCAGCGCGAACACCTGGCCCATGACCTGAGGCGGGGCGGCGCGCTGCAGCAGGATGCGACCGGTGACGTCGAAGACGCTGCGGCTGAGGCCCGCCACGGCGAGCAGCACGAACGCGCCGGCGACCGTCGGGAAGATGCCCAGCGCGCCCAGAGCCGCGGCCGCTGTGAGGATGCCGGCGATGAGCGCCGGCGCCAAGCGGCGGCGCGCCACGAGCGCCGCCGTGACCGCCACGCCGATCAGCCCGCCGAGGCCGAAGGCCGAGTTCAGGTAGCCGGCGCCTGACTCGCCGATACCGAGCGTAGTGATGGCCAACACAACGTACAGCACGTCGAGCGCCCCGATGAGGATGTACTGCGAGCCGACGACGCCGACAAGCGTGCGCGCCGCCGGCACGCGCCACACGGCGGCGACGCTCTCGCGGACCTCTGCGGTGAGCGACGTCCCCTCCCCCCGCTCGGTCAGCGGCCGTGGCCCGGGGATGCCGACCACGAGGAAGGCACCCACGATAGTGATCGCCGCCAGCACGGCGGTCGCCAGCTCCGGCCCGCCGAGGCCGAGCAGCACGCCGGTGAGCGCGGGGGCGACGAGCACGCTGGCGTTCTCCATCCAGCTGGAGACCACGTTGGCCGCGGTGAGCTCGAGCGGCGAGCGCACGACGCTCGGCAGCAGCGCCGCCTGCGCGGGCCGCGGGATGGAGAGGCCCAGGTTCATGATCGGCGCCAGCACGTACACGAGCCAGCTCGGCGCCCCGAGGAGCATGGCCAGCGCAAGCCCCGCCATGGTGGCACCCATGATCAGAAGACCCCAGAACAGCACGCGGCCGGCGCGGGCGCGATCGGTGATGGCGCCGAGGTACGGCGCCACGAAGATGCACGGCACGAGCTGCACGAGGATGATCAGGCTCACGGCGGCGGCTCCGCCGTTCGTGTAGGCCCACACCGTCAGAGTCAGCCAGACGCCCCACTCAGCGCCGTTGAACGCCAGCCAGGCGAGCTCGACGAGCAGCAGCGAGCGGTTGCGGAACGC
>JBAXRL010000854.1:0-1927 GCA_037131205.1 Actinomycetes bacterium
TCGACCGCCGCTCGCAGGCCGGCGACGGTGGTGTGAGGCTGCTCGTCGAGCAGCTGTTCGAGCACGACATACCGCTCCAGCCAGTCGTGAGCTTTGGCCGCAACCACCTCCGCGGCTCGGCGGCTTTGTCGCTTCAGTGGGCGCCAGCGGTAGGACGCGACCGAGAGCCCGAGGTCCGCTTCCCGACGCAGCAGATGGGCAACGGGAACGCCCAAGGCCTGCGAGAGGCCGACCAGGCGCTCCCCGTCTGGAGTCACGAGGCCACGCTCGTACTTGGACACCGCGACGTTGGTGACGCCGATCCGGCGCCCGACTTCAGCCTGGGTCAGACCCGCCACGCGACGCGCGGCCTTGAGCCTCTCGCTGATCATCTCGGCCCTCCAGTAACGACTGTTTCTAGTTTAGAACATCGTCATACTGATGCAAGTTCTAAACCAGCCCAGCGCCGTGAGCACCCGTATCCGGAATCGCCAGGAGCGACGGCGACGACCCAGTCGGCGCGATGCCGCAGTCTCGTTGACGCTGCCTTCGAGCATGGCGAAGGCCGCCGTGCGGCGCAAGGATGACGATCACGCGGCAGGGGTGACGATCACACATGGAGCGGATCTTGTCATCGCACGGCGAGAACAGCGGCGCGTACGGGAACTCCGTCAGCAGCCGCTGGCGCACGCGGGCAAACACGGGCGTGGCAGAGGGGGAAGTGACGTGCCGAGCCCGGGGCTCTCGAGATCGCAGAAGTCGGCGACTTCGTTCGGTTCGAGCTCCGCGGCATCGAAGCTGTCGAGAGTCACCGGCCTGTCGGAAGAAGCATTGTGCACTTTCTGCACATTGCTCCTGGGCGCCAGTTCACCCTCGGGGGACTGGCGGAGGATGGCCTCGTCGCCACCTGAGGCCGGTCGATCAGCGCACCCCCGCCCCGGGGCGTGAGCTGGATGGCCCCTCAGGGCCGGACGCGCACCATCTTGATCTCGAGGCGACAGCCGACCGCTTCCGCGTATTTCTGCAACGTGGTCAGCGAAGGTGAGTGCTTCTGGCGACCCCCACCCGCCTCCAGACGGGCCACCACCGACGGCTGGGTGGCCATCCTTTGGGCGACCTCGGCTTGGGTCAGTCCGGCCTCTTTGCGTGCCCGCAGCAGCTCGTCGAACAGGGCAAACTCCTGCTCCAGCCCGTCGTATTCCTGGACAAAGGCGGGATCCTGCCTCCATTCTCCGACCATTTCATCGTGAGTCTTCATGGCGATCACCTTCCACCCTGCGTCTCTGCACGTCGACCAGGCGCCTGCGGGCGACTTCGAGCTCCCTTTGCGGCGCCTTCTGCGATTTCTTCATGTAGGCATGCAGGACGACGATCTTGCGCTCCACCACCGTGCAGAAGAACGCTCTCCCGAGACCTTCCTTGCCTCTCGCCCGTATCTCGAAAAGGCCTTGCCCCACGCTGCGCGTGAAGGGCATGCCCAGGCTGGGAGCGAAGACGCGCATGCGCTCGGTGAGCCTGGCGTAGTAGGCGCGGACGCCCACAGGCCAGGCGCCGATCGTCTCCTGGACCTCGTCGCTGTAGTAGACGATCTCCCAGTCCGTCACGGGATAGTAGCATATTTGCGAAGAAGTGCCCAGTCCGGCAGGTGAAGCTCGACGTGCCGCGGAAGCCCAACGCCTGACGGGACGCAGTCGCGGAAGGGGGGGATCTCGCCAAGCACCGAGGAGATCACCGGGGACGCGTGGAGAATGACTTCGCCACCGTTGTGCTCTGGAGTCTCGTTCATGCCGCCCCGGAGCGTAGCGAGGGCCGCTCCCCGGCACAAGGATGACAATAGCCCGGCGGGAGGTGGGTGCTCCCGTTGCCGTCGACCAGCGTGCGTATTCCGGCCCAATTCGGCCACTGATTCCGTTTCAATTCGGCCGGCCATTCCGATTCATTCCGGCCA
>JBAXRL010000855.1:0-1925 GCA_037131205.1 Actinomycetes bacterium
TGCCTGCTTCTGCGTATGACCCTACCATCAGGTTTGGAAGGGCGACATATGCAGTCTGTAGAAGACGCTGCGGACAAGCGGCTGTCAGCTCGCCTTCGGCTCCTGCTCCAACCTCTCGGCGATCCACGCCTTGATGATCGTCTGGCGCGTAACGCCGAGCCGCTTGGCCTCGCGATCGAGCGACGCCACCATCCACAGCGGGAAGTCGACGTTCACCCTTTGTACCTCACGATTCGGGCGCCTGATGGTGCTCAGGTCGAGGTACTGGGTGATGTCCTCTTCACCGTCGTCGAACTTCTTGTCGAACTCACTGGCCTTCATAGATGGTCATCTCCTCCCTGCGGGACCGTCGCACCGAGATCAGTCGCACCTTGCCGGCCCTGTAGGTGACGACCGCCGACCAATGCTTGCCGTCGATCATGCCGACCACCAGAAACCGCTCCTCGCGATCGCTGCACGCCTCGCTCTCAACGAGCGACGCATCGAGCCACAGGGCTTGCGCCTCTACGAAGTCGATGCCGTGTTTGAGTCTGTTGATCCGGCTCTTCCGTTCGTCAAACTCGAACCACGGCAGACGTATCCATTCTTCATCCATAAAGTACGCCTTCTCTGACGTCCCGACAAGGCTCCTGATCAGAGTGCGTCCAGCGGGCTGCGCACGCCCTGGCCGCCGCGATTGAGCACGTGGGTGTAGATCATGGTGGTCTTCACGTCACTGTGGCCGAGGAGCTCCTGGATCGTGCGGATGTCGTAGCCGGTCTCGAGCAGGTGCGTGGCGAACGAATGGCGCAAGGTGTGGCACGTCGCGTGCTTGGCGATGTCCGCACGCTCGACGGCGTCTTTGACGGCGCGCTGGACGATGGAGGGGTGCACGTGGTGACGACCCTGCTCCCCGGTGCGCCGGTCGATCCAGCGACGCTGCTGGGGGAACACCCATTGCCAGCGCCACTCGGCCGGCGCCCGCGGGTACTTGCGCGCGAGCGCGTCGGGGAGCAAGACGCTACCCCAGCCGGCGGCGAGGTCCGCCACGTGCACGGCGCGCGCATGCTGGAGTTGCTTGCGCAAAGCCGGCTCCAGGGCGCGCGGGAGCGTGGTGACGCGGTCCTTGTCGCCTTTGCCACTGCGGACGATGAGCTCACCGCGCGCCATGTCGAGGTCGAGGACGCGCAGGCGCAGGCCCTCCGTGAGCCGCAGGCCCGCGCCGTACAGAAGCGAGGCGCTCAGCCAGGGGGCAGCTCCGGCGTGGCCCGCGTCGCCGAGCTGGTCCAGGAGCGCCTTGACCTCCTCGCGCGTGAGCACGACCGGCAGGCGCTTGGGCGAGCGCGCGCGCACCAATTCGCTTAGATCACCGACCTCGCGGTGAAGCACGCGCCGGTAGAGAAAGAGGATCGCGGAGAGCGCCTGGGTCTGCGTCGAGGCGCTGACGTGCTCCTCGACCGCGAGGTGGGTGACGAAGGCGTTGATCTCCGGCTCGGCGAGCTCCGCTGGATGTCGCAGCCCGTGATAGCGGATGTACCGCCGCGCCCACTGGCAGTAGGCCTGCTCGGTGCGGCGGCTGTAGTGGCGGGCGCGCAAGGCGGCCTGCATCTGGGTGATGAGCTCGGACACCGCCTCAGTGTGGCGGGGGCGGCGCCCAGGTTCAACGGGTGACGGGGAACGTCAACCGGGCGGCGGCCGGTGCAAGCGAGGCCGGGCCGCCGCGTTCTCCGTGCGCGTCACACCTTCTTGACGCCCGCGATGAGCTTGCTCACCACGTCCTGGGCGTCGCCGTACACCATGCGCGTGTTGTCGGCGTAGAAGAGCTTGTTCTCGATGCCGGCGAAGCCGGCGCCGCGGCCGCGCTTGATGACCACGGCGGTCTGCGCCTTGTCGACGTCGAGGATCGGCATGCCGTAGATGGGGCTGCCCTTGTCGTCGCGGGCCGC
>JBAXRL010000856.1:0-1924 GCA_037131205.1 Actinomycetes bacterium
TGTCGAGGATCATCAGCTTGACCACGCTGCCGAGGTCGACGGCCATCTCCGTGGGGCCGCCGCATTGACCACGGCGCCCACTCCCATGCGCCCCAGGAAGGCGGCCACCAGGGGCAGGTGCTCCGCCTGCGTGACCCGCATCTCGCTGAGCAGGAACCTGGCGTCGCTCATCGCCGACTTCCTTTCCTCGGGGACGCGCCTCGACACTCTGTTGTAGTTAGTCTATGATACAACAATGAGCGCCCCTGAGGAAGAGCTGCAAGCGGAGATCAGCGCGATCAAGCTGAGCCTCGCGAAGCTGGGGCGCCTGCACCCGGGCAGCCTCTCAGCTCAAAGGCGTGCCCGGGGCGGTGAGTACCTGCAGCTCAGCTACAGCTACCTCGGCAAGGGTCACACCAGGTACGTGAGGCCGGAAGACGTCCCTGCCCTTGAGCAGCAGATGGCGAACTACCGTCGCTTCCGCAAGCTCACGGGGCGGTGGCTGCAGCTGGAGATCGAGCTCTCCCGGCTCAGCTGCGAAGAAGGCCGGCGCACGAAGGGCTGATCGCCGGCTCTGAGAAACTCAAGAAGAACGGGGCGGCGGGGTGGGAAAGGTGTGCGTGAGAACCTGGCGGCGGCCGGCGGCGATGTGGCGCTCGTCGAGGGCGGCGTGCGCGGCTATGAGCGCAC
The DNA here is from genome assembly GCA_037131205.1 of Actinomycetes bacterium. Taxonomy (GTDB): domain Bacteria; phylum Actinomycetota; class Thermoleophilia; order UBA2241; family UBA2241; genus CAIXSE01. The sequence continues at coordinate 670 of JBAXRL010000856.1, forward strand.
CCACGCGGCCACGCAGGGCATCGACTGCGTGATCCACCTCGCGGCCCTGCACTCGGCGCCGCGCTCCATCCAGGTTGCTCCCCCCACTGCGCCGCGCGTCGGCGTTGGCGCATCTGGGACCGCCAATGGGTATAGTGAATAATCGAGCCGCAGGCTGGCAGACGGCTCGCGCTCCCGCTGAACAGCCTCGCGCGGTGGAGAGACAAGGGACGAACCGATGCCACCAACAGTGAGGGAGCTCATCAGCAGGCTTGAACAGGCAGGCTTCGTCGATCGCGGGGGCAAGGGCAGTCATCGCAACTTCATCCACCCGAAAGTGACCAGACCTGTGACCGTATCCGGACAGCCGGGTGACGACGCCAAGCACTACCAGTTGCGGGCAGTGGAGCTCGCGATCGAGGAAGCGACGAAATGAACGACAGCGCGAAATACGTGAAGATCGTGGAGTGGTCAGAAACGGACCAGTGCTACGTGGGCAGTTCCCCCGGTCTGTTGTATGGAGGGTGCCACGGAGGCGACGAGTTGGAAGTCTTCGTGGAACTGCGCCGAATCGTGGACGAGGTGATCGCTCTCTACAGCAAGGACGGCAAGGCGCTGCCGCCGCCGACCTCGGGGCGGGACTTCGCGAACAAGATGCAGAACGTCGCGTAGCTCGCCGCCCCGTGGCGACGGCGACGTCTGAGCCGGCCTGACAGGCCGGGCCGGGGTGGTCCGGCCGAGGCGGCAGCCGCGAGAACCTGGCGGCGGTCGGCGACGAGGTGGAGCTCATCGAGGGCGCCGTCCGCAGCCACGAGCGCATCCACGCCGCCGCGCAGGGCGCCCGCTGCGTGATCCACCTGGCGGCCTCACCCTCGGTGCCGCGCTGCGCTACTTCAGTGTCTTCGGGCACCGGCAGGACCGGGCTCCCGGTACAGCGGCGTGACCCCAAGGTCCTCTCGCAGGCGTTCGACGGCGTACCCCCGTGATCTGTGGCAACAGCGCGGAGGCCGACGGCAACGAAGTCGGTAGTCCCGGCGGCCGAGCGCCCCGGGCTACTCCAACACTGGCTTCCCGACGAGAAGCTTCGTCTTGGGCCCTACGTTGCTGATGTCGCGCGTGTAGTGCCTGCCGTCTCGGTGCGGTTCGACCGCTTTGCCCAGCACCCGTCCAGCGACAGCCGGGGGCACCTCCGGCACGCGGTTTTGGCCGACGCTTGACGAAAGAGCGACGAGGGCGGCGGCGAAGGCGAGGAGGCCGCCTGAGCGGGCGCGATAGG
>JBAXRL010000857.1:0-1922 GCA_037131205.1 Actinomycetes bacterium
CGACGCAATGCCCGCGGCCGGAGGCGTCGACGGCGACTACCTGCTCGGCAAGCTTGAGGTCACCGTGGTCGACGGCGCCGCGCGGCTGCTCGCGGGCGGGGCGCTCGCCGGGAGCACGTTGACGCTGGACAAGGCCTTGCGCTACATCGTGATGCACGGCGGCGCTGGTCTGGCCGACGCCATGACGATGCTCGCCACGACTCCGGCGCGGACCATGGGCCTTGACGACAGGGGAGCTGTCGAGGCCGGCAAACGCGCTGATCTGCTGGTGCTGGGTCCGCGGCTCGACGTCGAAGCCGTGATGGTCCGCGGCGCCTGGGTGCACACCGTCAGTGGGTCTCGGTGACCTTGCGCAGGCCGCGGGGCGCGTCGGGATCGTGACCGCGGGCCAACGAGCGCGGTTGCTCGGCGACCTCGGCGGCCATGAGCGATCCGCGCAGGGCCGGGGTCATGAGCTCTCTCCGGGATCCGTGTGGCTCATGGGTCCGAACGACGCTCTGTGACGAGCAGGGCGGCGCCGATGGCGCCGCCGAGGTCGCCGAGCTCGGCGAGCAGCACCGCCGGCGGGTTCTGGGGCGCGACGAGGTGAGGGATCATGGCGTCGCGGATGCTGTCGACAAACGGCTGACCCAGCCGCAGCCCCAGTCCGCCGCCGATGATGACGGCCTCGACGTCGAGGGCGTTCACGGTGCTGCCGATGGCGGATCCGAGCGCCCAGACGGCGCGCTTCAGGAGCTTCTTCGCCATCGGGTCCTTGCGCTTCATGGCCCTGTACCAGACGCCGCTGGTCAATCGCTCACGCTGCCTGGCGGCCATGATGTCGAACAATTGAGTGGGCTTGCCGAGGGCCCGCCACCGGCGCGCCTGGATCTCCATCGCCGCGCGCCCCGCATAGGCCTCCATGCAGCCGCGGCGCCCGCACGGGCAGGGTGCGCCGCCTTCAGTCTGCACGCAGATGTGACCGAGCTCGCCGGCCGCGCCCCGACCGAGCCACAGCTCATCGTCGATGACCACGCCGCCGCCGACTCCGGTGCCGCAGAATACGCCGATCATCGAGTGATACGGGCGGCCGGCGCCCAGGCGGACCTCGGCGTTGACCGCCACCTGGACATCGTTGCCCAGCGCGACCGGCAGGCGCAGTCGCGCGCTCAGCTCCCGGGAGAGCGGATACGTGATCATCCAGTCGGGCAGGTTGCCGGCGTTGGCGACCGTGCCGGCCTGCGCATCGATGTGGCCGGGAGCGCCGACGCCGATCCCGGTCACGTCGGCGAGATCCACCCGACCGTCGGCGGCGGCCTGGCGGATGGCCGCGGCGATCGCCTCCGTCACCGCCGGCGGTCCGCCGGTCCGCGGCGTCGGGCGGCGAAACGCGCCCAACACGCGATTCAGAGGATCGCTGATCACCACCTGGATCTTGGTGCCGCCCAGGTCGACTCCGGCGCGAAGCATGACATCCTCCTTCCCCTCCGCATCTGTGGCGGCCTGCTGGCGAGGCCCTGTCGCTGGTGGATCGCGGCGGCGCCCCGGCCTACGCCGGCTTGTGACCGCCGCTCGCGGTCGGCGCCGAGCCGGCCCCCGTGGCGGGCCACTTGCCGCCGTTTTCCCAGAAGAAGCGGATGTCGTCCAGGGGGCGACCCTTGGTCTCGGGGGCGAACTTCGCCACGAAGAGCAGCGCGAAGACCGCCAGCACGGCGAAGACCAGGAAGACCGCGGTCTGACCAAAACGGTCGATGGCGATGAGCGTGAACTGCGCGATGATCACGTTGGCCAGCAGATCGGCCGTGAGCAACGCGCTGGTGCCATAGGCGCGCATCCTGCCGGGGAAGGCCTCACTGGCGTACACCCAGACCAGCGATCCGAAGCCGAAGACGAAGCCGATCTGGACCAGCGCCAGGCCGGCGAATCCGGCGACCTGTTGGATC
>JBAXRL010000858.1:0-1918 GCA_037131205.1 Actinomycetes bacterium
CCGCCCGCGCCAGCAGATCCGCGAACGGGAAGTTCACGCTCGCGCCGTTGAAGTCGGTGGTCAGCCCGCTGCGCTCGAAGGGGCGGCGCAGGTAGTGGACCCGATGGGTCTCCTCGTCGAGGAACTCGACCATGGCGAGGATGAAGTCGTCGGGCTTGTTGAAGCTGTAGAGGATCTCGTTCTTCGTCACCGTGACGGTGTCGGCCCCCGAGACGCGTCCCTTGACCTCGAGGAAGCGCAGCCGTCCGGTGCCGGGGATGCGGCTCTCGACGTCGTAGCCGAGCTTCTCGAGCTCGCGGTCGGTGGGGTCGAAGCCCAGGTCGCGCTCGGCCTGCATCACGGCGGCGCGGGCGCGGGCCGCCGAGAGCTGGGTGTCGCCGGAGTACGTGGGCACCGCGCGCCCGGTCATCTCGGCGACCAGCCCCAGAGGCACGACCACGAGTCCGCCCAGCACGACCGGCGGAAGCGCCGAGATCTGGGCTTCGCGGTCCAGCTCGGCAAGGCGCCTCTGAAGGCGTGCCTGCAGGTCGTCGGCGCGGCGCCGGGCCTCCTGCGAGTTGAGCCGCGCGCCGGCCCTGCCGGCCTGCTCCTGGAGCTTGAGCTGCTCGGCGCGATGATCCCAGTAGGCGATCTCCTTGGTCAGCCGGTCTTTCACGGCGGCGCGGGTCTTGTCGATCCACGTGAGCCGCCGGTCGCGCACCTCGGCGACGTGCTCGGGTACGACCTGCGCGATGGCGTAGCTCTGCGCCTTCTGCTCCAGCGAGCGCGTGATCCAGCCGCACTCAGGGCGGGCAAGGAGGTCGGCCACCGAGGGCTCATCCTCGGCCAGAGGGCGGTAGTCGAGGTAGGGCGCGTAGTGCAGATGGCGCGCGCGTCCCTCGACGTCCATCTCCACGTAGAGCAGGCGCCTCGAGATGGTGCGGCGCTCGCCCGAAGGCAAGAGGCTGGCGTCCTGGATGGCGTGCTCGAGGGTGAAGAGCACGCGTGGCCTCGTGCCCAGGTCACGATCGTCGACCAGGACGGTGCCGCGCTTCAGCAGGTCGCGGTGGCGCTCGAGCGTGAGGTCGAGCGCGGCGTCGAGCAACGAGTGGCCCGGGCAGACAAAGGCGGCGAGCGGCTGGCCCTGAGGGGCGATCAGCTCCTTCTCGAAGGTGATGCGCTCGTAGCGCGAGAGCACGGGATCGCCCACGCCGATCTGGCGGTCGCGGCTGCGCACCGGGGCGGGCACGTGGGTGACCTCGTAGCGGCGCGGCTCGCGCTGGCGCACGGCGCCGCCGAGGCGCTTGAAGGCCTCGAGGAAGAACGACTCGATGTAGTGCGGCTGCAGGCGGCGCGCATCGGCGCGCTCCATGTCTTCGCGCACGCGCGCGACGCGGGTCGAATCCATCACGTCCTGGGCGAGCGCGCGGTCTTCGATGAGGCCCTCGAGGTGCGAACGGTCCACGCCGTCCTCGATGGCGTGGGTGAGCCGCGCGCGCACCTCGGGCAGGTCGCCGTAGCGGATCGCGTCGATCAGCAGGTCACGCAACGGGCGGCCGTCGAACTGGAGCTTGCCGAGCACGTCGAAGACCTGCCCGCCGAGCGCCTTGCGAGCCTCCTCGAGCTTCTCCAGCAGGCGGCGATAGACGTCGCCTTCGCGAGTCTCTTCGGCGACCAGGTTCCACAGATGGCAGACCTCAGTCTGGCCGATGCGGTGGATGCGGCCGAAGCGCTGCTCCAGGCGGTTCGGGTTCCACGGCAGGTCGTAGTTCACCATCAGGTGGGCACGCTGCAGGTTGATGCCCTCCCCGGCGGCGTCGGTGGCGAGCAGCACCTGCACGTCGGGGTCGTGCAGGAAGCTCGTCTGCGCCTTGCGCCGCTCCTCGCGGCCCATGCCGCCGTGGATCAGCACCACCGCCTGCGGCCGGCCGAGCAGCGT
>JBAXRL010000859.1:0-1911 GCA_037131205.1 Actinomycetes bacterium
GTCGAGCGGCGCGTTGATGTCCACGCGGCAGAGCACGACCCTGCCGCGCCACTCGAAGTCCTCGAGGGTGTGGATGCCGTACTTCACGGAACGCGCCCGCCTCTACTGCAGGCCGAGATACTTGTTGGTCAGCCCCACAGCCTCGAGGCGGTCGGTCTGCATGCTGAGCGCCGCGCGGATGCCGTCGATGGTCTCGGGGATCACCACGGACTCCTGGGGGATGTTGATGGCGAACATGAGCTCGCGGCCGCTCCTGGCGATGGTCTCGTCGAAGACGGCGATGTCGTACATGTCGGCGCGCTTGAGGCCGAGGTCGCGGGCGTAGCGGAAGAGCGCCGCGTTGCTGTTGAAGCCGTCGGCGATCCTGACGTTGCGGATACGCGGGTGCTGCTCGAAGAGCTCGAGCGCCCGCGCCTTGCTGATGTCGGCCTTCGTCGTGGCGATGACGTTGATGATGTGGCCGTGCGTGGTGGGTACGTGTACGAGCAGGCCGGTGGCCTCGATGTGCGGCATGATCGTCATGAGGTCGAGGGCCTGGTGGTTGGGCACCGGCTCCACCTGGGCCACGTCCGTGAGCCCGCGATGGGTGTCGCCGGGGTCGGCGACGCGGCGCACGATGGTGACGATGACGCGCTCCACGCCGACCTCGCGGTCGAGACAGTCGACGGCGCGGATGAGGCCCGTCGTGTTGCAGCTCGTGAGCTTGAGGTAGTCCTTGCCGAGGCCCTTCTCGTAGTTGGCGTAGCCGTGAAAGAAGACGTCGACGATGTCGTTCTTCTCGCCGCCCTGGAAGATCGCCTTGACGCCCTTCGCCTGGTAGAGCTCCTTGTTCTTGCGGCCCACGCCGCCGGGCGAGGAGTCGAGCACGATGTCGACCTTGCCGAGGAGCTCGTCCATAGTGCCCGTGACGGGGATCCCGACCGCGTCGAAGGCGGCCTTCTGGGCGGCCTCCACGACGTACAGGTCGTAGGGCATGCCCGACTCGTGCAGGGCGCGCGTGGACAGGGTCGGGGCGACGTCCACGACGCCGACCAGCTCCATGTCCTCCTGCAGCGCCACGCCGTCGGCGAGACGCTGGCCGATGACGCCGTAACCGACGACGCCTACTCTGGGCTTAGCCATGATCCATGCTCCTTGTGATTCGCTGAGAGCTCCGTGAGCGGTGCGCCTTCGGAGCCCCGCTCGCTAACTTGCCTGCGGCGGTTAGTAGCCGAACTGTTTCTCGACGACGCCGATGCTCTCATCGAGCACGCGCACGACGGTGTCGATCTGCTCCTTGCTGATGATGAAGGGCGGCGCGACCGCATGCACGTGGCCGCCGCCCAGCATGCGCACGAACACGCCGCGCTGAAAGGCCTCGTCGCGGATCTTCGCGGCGACGCCCTGCGCCGGGGCGAACCACTCGCGCGTGGCCTTGTCCTTGACGTACTCGATGCCGGCCACCAGGCCCACCCCGCGCACGTCGCCGACGATGGCGTGGCTGCGCAGCGTGCCGAGGCCGTCCTGAAGGTACGGCCCCAGCTCGGCGCAGCGCTCCACGAGCTTCTCGCGCTCGACGATCTCGAGGTTGGCGATGCCGGCGGCGCAGCACAGGGGGTGCCCCATGTAGGTGGCGCCGCTCATGAAGGCCTCGCCGGGCCCGCCAAGGAAGGCGTCGAAGACGTGGTCCTTGGCGCCCACGGCGCCGAGCGGCAGGTAGCCGGACGAGAGGCCCTTGGCCAGGGTGATGAGGTCGGGGTCGGAACCGAACTGCTCGAAGCCGAACCAGGTGCCGGCCCGCCCGAAGCCGGTGATCACCTCGTCGTTGATCACGAGCACGTCGTTGGCCTTGCAGATCTCGCAGACCATGGGCCAGTACTCGGGCGGCGGCGGGATCACGCCGCCGGTGCCGATCATCGTCTCGCCGAGCAT
>JBAXRL010000860.1:0-1911 GCA_037131205.1 Actinomycetes bacterium
GTCCTACAACCCGCGGATCCAGTTCGACCACATCCTGGTCGACGGCGTCGCGGACCCCGTGCTGGCCGCCGCCCGGCAGCGAACCGCCGCCATTTCCCTGCCGGTCAGTGACCACTGCGCCCTACGCACCGACATCGACCTGTAACCCCCTTGCTCGGACCGCCGCCCGCCCGCCGCGCAGCCGGTCACGGCAGCCGGTCGGCGTACCACCGATGCAGGACCTTTTCGGCGGGCTTGTCGTGCGGTGAGTAGCCCGTGTCGCGAGGCCCGCCGACGTTCGGGTCGGGCTCCCACTGCCACCAATACATGCCGCGGATCCACGAGCGCTCGGCGACCGCGGTAAGAGCCGCCTCGTAGGCTCGTGCCTGGACCGTCATGTCGGGCGGGCCCTGGCGCTGCCAGCTCCACGGGTCCTGGGCGCCGCCATGCACGCTGCGGTAGCCGATCTCGGTGAGGATGACGGGCTTGCCCCAGCGCTCGGCGAGGCGTTTCAGCTTGGGCATGTAGGACGTCCTCCAGCCGCGCAGAAGGTCGGCGACCGTCGGGTGCGGCTTGTCGGTGAGCGTGGGGTAAGCGTCCTGACCGATGAGGTCGACGGCATCCCACCAGGCGATGGCGTCGGGCGCCGTCTGGACCATGTCGTCGGCGTAGGTGAGCGCGCCGTGGTACACGCTGCGGACGTCGGCGATGATGGCTCGCCATTCCGCCTCGTGAGCGACGGTCGAATCCAGCTCGCAGCCCACCGAGAACTGCTCGCAGTCCGTGTCGGTGGCGAGCTGTGCGTAGTGCAGGATGAACGCCCGGTACGACGCGAACCAGGCGGCCCACTCGACGTCGCCGAACGACTGCCCGATCTCACCGCGCCAGTGAGCCGGGTCCTCAGACAGATCCACGTGCGGTTTGAGCATGACGCTGAGGTGCAGCGCGCGGGCGCGGCGAATGGCCCGGATGAGCGACGCGTCGGTGGGGGTGCGGTCGCTGGTACGGTCGATGGTCGTGGAGTCCACGGAGGGCTGGTATCCGGTGACGAGCATGCTCGCCCAGTCCGCGCCGGTGGCGCGCAGCTCGGAGAGCGACCTGTCGGAGGCGGCGCCGGCGTAGGCGTCGCCCCAGTAGCCGGTGTACGCGATGCCTTTCTGGATGCGATGGTAGGCGGCGGCCGGCCCGGCGAACGCCGTCAGGCCGGCGGCGCACATCGCCACGGCCAGGGTCACTGCGAGCAACAGGCGGAAGCGAGGCATCAGGACTCCTTGTGCCGAGTGCCGTTCAGTACGGCTATCGTCACGTCTCGCCGTCTGCTGAACCCCGACGCCGCGGACGTCGACCGGCGCGCGGATCCGGACCGCTGCCGTGACGGCTGCGACCGGGCCGCCGATCGCGTGATGCGCACGCGAGGCTCTTCAGCCCGACGGCTCCCCCGCCGCGGTCCCCGAAGCGGCCCTTGGCGCGTCTTCCCGCGCGGCGCCGGCCCGGCTGAGTCGGGCGCCCCAGGCCCGGCTCCAGATCCTCGATGACTCGCGCACATCATTCCTCGCTCGCGCCCGGGCTGTCCTCCGACGGCCTGCGCTCGCTAACGTCGCGCACGAAGCCTTCAGAGCCGAGCACGTTGCCCGCGTCGTCCCGATAGAACTGGGCGTTGAGCGACACCGAGAACGTGCTGCCGTCCTTCCTGCGGCCTCTGCCGGCGTAGTCGTTCACGGATCCCAGCCGGCGGAGCTCCTCGAACATCGCCTCCCGGTCCGCCTGGTCCGCGTACAGAGACGAGGCGGGCAGGCCGATCATCTCCTCCACCGAGTCGTAGCCATACATGCGCGCCGCCGAGGGGCTCACCATGACGAAGCGACCGTCGTCGGCGGTGCGCACGTAGGCGTCCTGCATGTTGTCGAGGATGCCGCGCAGCAGCGCCTCGCT
>JBAXRL010000861.1:0-1910 GCA_037131205.1 Actinomycetes bacterium
CCTCCTGCTGGGCGCGGTGCAGGGCGTCGTAGTACTTCGAGCTCTCGTAGTACTCCAGGTCCACGGCGATGGACTGGGAGTGGATGATGTCGCTGACATGGTCGGTGACCACCTGGCCCATTGCCTCGCCGACCAGCGTGCCCAGCGAGCGCAGCAGGGCCGTGGCGAGGCCGACGGCCGCCGCCAGGACGATGTAGACGGCGGCCGTGCGAAACGCCGCGGCGTGGTCGGCCGCGGTGATGCCCTGCGTGACCGCATCGACGATGAGCTTCATGAGGTAGACGGCGAGCAGCGGCAGGATGCCCTGGATGACGGCCAGGGCGACGTTGAGCACGGTCCAGCCGGGCGCCGCCTGCCATACCAGCTTGATGGCGGCGCCGAGGTGCAGGGCGTCGCGGAGCTTGGGCTTGCGCGCGTCGTCGGCCGGCCGCGCGTCGTCGGGCCGGGCCGGCTTCGCCCGCCGGCCCCCTACGCCACCCACCGCACCTCGGCGTTCAGGCGCTGCGGAAACGGCGCCTTCTCTGCCTCCAGCCGTCGCCACTCGTCCCGCGTGTAGATCAGCAGGTCGACAGGCGCCGGGAAGCCGCTGATGGTGTCGATGCCGAGCCCGCGTCGCAGTGGCGGCTCGCCGCACTCCGTGAGGATGAGCACCAGGTCGAGGTCGCTGCCCACGCCCCAGTCGCCGCGCGCGTAGGAGCCGAAACAGCCGACCTTCACGACCTCGGAGCGGGAGGCTTTGAGGGCGGCGCCCCCGGCGCACGCCGCCGCGACGACCGCCTCAGGCGGCGGCCACGAAAGGACGTGCGAATTCGACGATCTCACGGGCATAGCGGAGTGCCTCGTCGCTGTGGAAGGAGCCGAAGTGCTCGAAGGGCGGGCCTTCGGCGTGACTGTTGGCGTCGCGCGTGGGGATGTAGAAGCCGTCGAGGACCTTGGCCTTCTCGATGAGATCGGCGGGCACATCGACCGGCAGTTCGCTGAGCAGGCGCGCCACCACGTGGCCCCGGGCGTCCTGTCTGAGGGAGAGGTGGACCGCCTTGACCGCCTTCTCGGCGGCCTGCTGGGCGGCGAAGCAGGCCCATTCGTGGCGCCCGTCGCGGCGCGACGCCTCCGCCTGCTCGAGATCGCGAAGAGCCTGCTCGAACCAGTCGGCGGCGCGCGAGGTCACCTTGCTCCTTCTCGTAGAGTCGAGCGCAGTCTACCACCCGGATCCCAAGTCGCGCCCGGCCGGGCGTCCTCTGGTCGGGCGGGCATGCGGCGACCCGCCCGCCCGCGCAAGGCGCACGCGTGGATGGGTCGCCCCCGCCAGGCGCACGCGTGGACGCGGTCGCCCCGCGAGGCGTACGTGTGGATGGGGTGCATGGCGCCTGTCGGTAGCGGCCCCACCTCGATGTGCCGGCCGTTCAACCGGAATGTGGGTCGACGATCGCCGATTCCGAGGAGTGCGAGAGCGCGTGCCTGCGTGGCAACCGCCGGGCGGGTCCGGACTTCGACATCCGAGCCGGCTCCGCAGCTCGCTGGCGGCCCGTCCGGCGAGCCGCGTGATGGTCATACGCGCGGGTTCCTGGCCGCTGCGGAAATGGCGCGGTGGCGCAGTGGCGTGTTGGCGTGTTGGCGCGGTGGCGCGGTGGCGCGGTGGCGCGCCTGCACCAGTGCACACCGTGTCGTCGGCCCACCACAACGCCGGATTGCTGATGGGCAAATAGCCCTTCCACGCTCCCATCTTCACCCGCCGCGGGTCGCCGGCCCGCGCCTCGTCTTGCGCTTCAAGCAGCGCAGCTCCGCTGGCCTGCGGCCTGGTCTTCCGTCAACTACAGCCGCGGAAGGCCGTGGTCGCCGCCCCGGCACAGGTGCTGTGCGACCGTATTCCGTTGGCGGTACTTCCAACGGTATCGTTGGAAGTACCGCCA
>JBAXRL010000862.1:0-1909 GCA_037131205.1 Actinomycetes bacterium
TGGCCGCCTGCCCGAGCTGGGGCAGCGTGATGAAGGCGCTGCCGGTGCTGAAGCCCAGCAGCAGCGGCGCCTTGAACGCCGAGAGCAACTGCCGGTACGTGACGCCGGTGAAGACCATCGTCAGCAGCGGCAGCGCGCAGGCCACGATGAGGATCACGGCCCCCACGTAGGTGGCGAAGTAGACGGCGACGCCCAGGAAGCTCTCGCTGGAGAGCGTGCCGACGGTGTTGGCCATGATCGCGAAAACGCCGAACGGCGAGATGTACACGAACGTGGCGTGGTTGACACGCCCCAACAGGCCGTTGACGAAGTCGACGCCGTTGAGGAAGCCCTGCTTGCGGGAGACCCCGACGAGGGCGATGCCCACGCACAGGCTGAAGATCACGACGGCCGGGACCATGCCGTCGGCCAGGGAGGCGAAGGGGTTCGACGGGATGTAGCTCATCCAGTCGAAGGCCTGCGTCCTGGCGCCGGGGAAGCGGTTGGGATCGTAGAACGTGGCCGCGGTGCGCGCCGGGAACGACGACGCGACGATCAGGTAGACGGACACGATCACGATCCAGAGCATCAGGATGACCGGCAGGCCGCGCGTGGCCAGGCGCCTGGCCGTGTCCTTGCTCAGGCTGCCGACGCCGTGGATGAGCGAGAGCAGGATGTAGGGGAGCACCGTGACCTGCGTGAACTTGACGTAGGCGTCGCCGGCGACGCCGAGCGGCTTCATCAGCTCGCCGAACAGGATGCCGGCCACCACGCCCGCGCCGAGGCCGATGAGGATCCTGGTGCTGGTGCTGAGGCGCTTGCGCTTCTTCGGCGGCGCCTCGTGCACGGCGCCGCCATTCACGTCGTCAGTCATGAGCCCATCGTATCGCAGGCGGCGGCCGTCGGCGGGCCCGAGGCCCCTGAGGTCAAGATTCGAGCGTGCGCAGCCGATTATCGGATAGAGTCCGAACCGGGTGAAGGCGCGCCGCCTCTGCGGACCGGCGCGCCCGGGGACGCCAGGGGATCTGCACCGAGGAGGAGCCACCATGACCTACGACCTGCGCACGCGCGCGCGGCGGGCGCTGCTCGCCCTGACGATCGTCCTGACGCTGGGGGTCGCTGCCGCCTCGGCGGCGGCGCAGGCCGCGCCGCCGCAGGCGGGCGCGGCCACCGCCGCCGCGACGCACGCGACGAAGACCGGCCGCTGGACGGCGACCATCAAGGACGCGCAGGCCGCCGCGAACGCGCTTCTGAAGGAGTCGGGCGCCGCGTCCATCTCGGTGGCCTTCGTCAGCGGCGACAAGGTCGTCTGGAGCGAGGGCTTCGGCTATGCCGACAAGGCCACGCAGACCGTGCCCGGCGCGGACACCATGTACGGCATCGGCTCGGTCAGCAAGATGCTCGCCACGGTCGCCGTGATGAAGCTCGCCGACCAGGAGCTCGTCGACCTCGACGCCCCGTTCTCGAGCTACGTCCCGTCGTTCACGACCCTCTCCCCCGCGTGGCGGCAGATCACCGTGCGCATGCTGATGAACCACTCGTCCGGCCTGCCCGGGTCGAACTACCCGAACCTCTTCACCGCGACCTACTGGCCGGGCTACCTGCAGGAGACCCTGGACACCATCGCCGCCGAGGGCCTCAAGACCACCCCCGGCTACATGAACGTCTACTGCAACGACGGCTTCACGCTGCTCGAAGCCCTGATCCCCGCCGTCACCGGCAAGAGCTACGAGCAGTACGTCACCGACGAGGTCCTGACGCCGCTCGGCATGCTGCACACGAAGTACCCCGTGACGCAGTTCCCCGACGGCTCCTACGCCAGGTGCTACACCGGCGACGTCGCGCACCCGCAGGAGGTCGCCAACTCGCTGGCCTCCGGCGGCGCCTACTCGACGCCGACCGACCTCAGCGTGCTCGCGCGCATGCTGGC
>JBAXRL010000863.1:0-1906 GCA_037131205.1 Actinomycetes bacterium
GGGGTCATTCGTCAACCACGTGCTGTGCCTCATCGACGGCTTCAACCTCTACCACTCGCTGCGCGACTGCGAGCACGACACCGATGCGCGGGTGCGTTGGCTCGATCTGCGCTCACTCTGTGAGTCCCTGCTGCACGTTCTCCCCGGTGAGTGCGCCATCGGCGAGGTCGTCTACTTCAGCGCGCTGGCGCACCATATCGAGGCCTCAAGGCCGGGGACCATCGAGCGCCATCAGCGGTACATGGACGTGCTCCGGGCGAGCGGCGTCTCGACTCGCTTGGGGCAGTTCAAGCGGCGGCGTGTGGTGTGCCCGGTGTGCGGCGCCGCCCGTGATCGCTACGAGGAGAAGGAGACCGACGTCGCCATCGCCTCACGCCTCCTGGCTCCGGAGACTCGGGAGCGCTACAGCGTCGTCCTGGTCGTGACCGGCGACACCGACCTCGTTCCGGCCATTCAGACCGCACGTTCCGGATCCTCCGCGCTCACTGTGGCGGTGGCGTTCCCCTATCGGCGGGTCAATCGTCAGCTGCGGTTCGCAGCCGATGCCAGCCTGCGCCTGGGCCGGGCCAGCTACCTGCGGCATCAGTTCCCGCTTGCCGCTCCGGGATCGGACGGTAGCCTCGTTTCCCGGCCGACTGAGTGGAACCGATCTCATCGCCGCGGCTCAGGACGCTCAGCGCCTCCTCGCCGCCACGGCGGCCCTTCGCGGCGCCGCTCGCCACGCCGCCGCCGACGCCGAGGCGCGCCTCGCCGGCATCGACGCGGAGCTGCCGGGGATGTTCACTACGGGCGAGCTCCGACTCCCTGTTCCATCGGCTCCCGCTCCGCCCACCGACCTTCGCGAGGGATTGCCGGTGGGTCGCTGACCGGGCGGGTGCAGCGACGATATGAGGCGGCGGGATCGACTCTCCTCGCGCAACGTCCACCATGAGCGGCCATTGTCGCTCTTGAGCTGCCGCTGAGCCTGCTTCACACTCGGCGCACGCCTCCTGCCGACGCCTTGCCCTCATTCCTCTCCCGCGACCGGCTTGTGGGCTCGGGGGGCATCGTCGCCCTCGTGCGGCCGCACTACGCTTGCGCCACCGCGCCGGTGAGGTGCGCTGTGAGCGATCCTCCCCGCCGTTCGGGTCGCCCCGAACCGGCGGGGCTTCTTTTTGGATCCTGCGAGCCGCGCCCATGAGTGGCTCGGCGCCTCAGCGGGTGGTCGTCTTTCTGGACTACCAGAACGTCTATCACCGGGCGCGCGATGCGTTCTGCTCTCCCCCTGCTTCCGCGAGCCAGGGCCAGATCGATCCGCCGGCTCTCGGCCATCTTCTCGCAGGCCGCGTCCCCGGCGGCCGCCTCACGGGCGTGCGTGTCTATCGCGGCCGCCCCAGTCAGCGTCGTGACGCACGATCCTACGCTGCTCATCGGCGTCAGACAGATAGGCAGGTCAGCCGCGGGGACAGGCTCGTCACCGTGATATCGCGCGACCTGCGCTATCCGCCCGAGTGGCCGCGGCGAGCCGCCCAGGAGAAGGGCATCGACGTGGCGCTCGCCGTCGACCTCGTCGTGATGGTCGCCAACCGCGCCTGCGACGTCGGCATCCTGTTCTCCAACGACACGGACCAGGCGCCGGCGCCGGAAGCCGTGCTCGCGCCGCGGCCTCAAGACCCGCCGGCCTGCGAAGTCGCGGCTTGGGCTGCACCCGGCGTGCGCCCACGCTCGCTTTCGGTGCGTGCCGCGCGCATCCGTCGTCACCTGCTCACGGCAGCCGAGTACCGATCGGTTTCCCTGGCGGCTTCGCCACCCGCGGCGAGTGAAAACGAGCGTGGAAGGGCTGTGTTCCCGTCAGACGGTGGCGTCGACGTCGACGTGCGCGCTCAGCGGAGGCGGCCCGCCGGCGGGGGCATGGTCGAAAGCGGCC
>JBAXRL010000864.1:0-1905 GCA_037131205.1 Actinomycetes bacterium
CGGCGCATCCCCGAGGCCCTGAGCCTCGTGCGTGCCGCCAAGCGTGAGGTCGGCCTCCACGGCAACGACGCCGACCGCCTGGGGGCCGAGCCGCTGACTCGTGACCGCGACGACCTGCAGCAGCGCGCCGGCGACCCCGTGACCGGCGTCCGCTACCACTATCTGCGCGCCCTCTATCACGAGACGCTCCCCTACCTCGAGGCGGCCGGATTCGACTACGACACCTCGCTGGCGTTCGCCGAGCACGAAGGCTTTCGCTGCGGCTGCTCGTTCCCGTTCCATCCCTACACGCTCGCCGAGGAGCGGCCTCTCGACCTCGTCGAGCTGCCCCTCGCGGTGATGGACGGCACCTTGCAGGAGCCGCACTACCGAGCGCTGGCGGCGCCCGACGCGGAGCGCGCCGCCGCCTCAGTGCTGGCCCGCGCCCTGCGCAGCGGGGGCGCGGTCAGCCTGCTCTGGCACAACAACCGCTTCGACCGCCGCGTCTCGCGCGGCTACGACGAGGTCTACTGGCGCCTGGTCGACCAGGCGCTGGCGCACGGCGCCTGGTGCGGCCGCGCCGCGGACATCGTCGCTTGCTGGCGGGAGGCCACGACGTGATCCGCGTCGTCCATCTCTCGGTCGTCCATAAGCCCGACGACCCTCGCATCCACGAGCGCGA
Source organism: Actinomycetes bacterium (assembly GCA_037131205.1). Taxonomy (GTDB): domain Bacteria; phylum Actinomycetota; class Thermoleophilia; order UBA2241; family UBA2241; genus CAIXSE01. Next base: position 662 of record JBAXRL010000864.1, read on the forward strand.
GTGCCGCACGCTGGCCGCGGCCGGCTACGCGGTCATGTACCTGGCGCCGGGCGCCGAACCCGGCCGCGACGAGCATGGCGTGCTCCTGGCGCCGTTGCCGCGGCGCGGCCGCAGCACCCGGTTCCTCGACTCCATCGAGATCGCGAAGGCCCTGCGCGCCCTGCGTCCGCAGGTGCTGCACGTACACGACCCCGAGCTGCTGACGCTGTTCCCCGCGGTCAAGGCCTTCATCCCGCGCCTCGTCTACGACATGCACGAGTACGTGCCCGAGGCCGTGGCCGGCAAGCATTACATCCCCGAGAAGGCGCGGCCGTTTGCCTCCCAGGCGACCGCCACCGCCCAGAAGAGCCTCGCGGCCCTGGGCAGCGGCGTGGTGGTCGTCACCGACGAGCAGCTCGAGGCGCTGGGCAGCACGCCGAAGCTCCGCCTCGTGCTGCCCAACTACCCGCGCCTCGAGCGATTTCGGGGCGCGGAGCCATTGCCCGAGCTGGCCGCCGATCCGCGCCTCAAGCTCGCCTACGTCGGCAGCCTGTCGCGCGGCCGCGGCTGCGCCCTGATGCTCGACGTCATGGAGCAGCTGGACGTGGGCGAGGCCGTGCTCTACCTCGGCGGCACGTTCGCGTCTCCCGACATGGAGGAGGAGACGCGCCGCCGCCTCGCCGCCGGGCTCGACGACCGCGTCAAGCTGCTCGGGCGCGTGCCACCCGCCGAGCTGCCGCGTTACCTTGCGGCCGCCGACGTGGTCTGGATCCCCTCGGTGCCCACCGTGCAGTACGCGCACCCCACGATTCCGACCAAACTGCTGGAGGGAATGGCCATGGGTCTCGCCGCGCTGGTGACCGACCTGCCGGGGCGCGGCGAGCTCGTGCGCCTCGAGGAGTGCGGTCTTGCCGTGGAGCCCGGCGTGGAGGGCCACTTGCGCGGCCTGCGGCGCCTGCTCGCCAACCGCGAGGCGCTCCCCCAGATGGGCGTGCGCGGCCGCCGCGCCGTGGAACGCCGCTTCTGCTGGGAGGTCGTGGCGGGCGATTTGGTAGACTTCTACGGTTCGCTCTGCGCCGGGCTGGCGTAGCCGCCCCCGGCGCCGCTCGACCCGGCTCGCGAAACGCCTCACCGAGGGGAGTACCTCACGTGAGCATCGAACGCTTCGACAACGTGCTCGTCCTGGCGCCGCACACCGACGACGGCGAGTTCGGCTGCGGCGGCACCATGGCGCGCCTCATCGAGAACGGCGTCAAGGTCACCTA
>JBAXRL010000865.1:0-1904 GCA_037131205.1 Actinomycetes bacterium
GTCGTAGAGCGGCGCCGGCAACTCCTCCAGGCCCTTGACCTTCTTGCGCAGATCGTCCAGCAGCATGTCGGCGGCAGGGCTGTGGCTCTGGAGCGAGGACCACGAGCCGCTCGTCTCTCACACTGTGGACGTCCACCTCTCGTTCTTGCCGCGCGAGCTCGGCGAGCGCCTCATACGCGCGGCGCTCGGCGTGAGCTACCCGACCGACGACTGAGCGCCATGATCGCGCCCCTACGCCGGAAGCTTGCCTGGCAGTTCACGCTCATCACCCGCAAAGCCGGCGAAGGCAAGGCCGTCGACATCAGCTGCTGGGCCGTCGCCGATCCCATGGCCTTTTGGTTCTCTTAAGCGCACGTCCCGCAAACTGTCATCGACCGCCGCAAGTCTTCATGCACGTAAGGGCGGGTATCACGATCAGCCAACACGAGAAGGCCATGATGAACTTGACGAGACGATCTGCGACTCACGCGGAACCCGCCAGCGCGGCGCCCCCGGACGCCTCGTGGGACTTCGTCGAGGGTGACGAGATCGTCCCCGGGCGCCACGCCGTGCGCCTCCTCGGCGGGGGGCGCCGCTACGAGGCCTACCTCGCCTGGGACGACGAGCTGCTCGCCCTCGTGGTCGCCAAGATCCTGCGTCCCGACCAGGCCGGCGACCCGGTGGCCCTCACGGCGCTCACCGCGGAGGCGCGCATGGTGGAGCGCCTGCGGCATCCGGCGATCGTGCGCTCCTTCGGCGCCGTGCCTGAGGGGCCGCGTCCGCACCTCGTGCTCGAGTACCTCGAGGGCCCGCATCTCTCGAGCCTGCTGCGCAACTACGACGTGGCCCTCGAGCAGGCCCTCGCCCTGGGCCTGCAGCTCTGCTCGGCGGTGCACTACCTGGGCGCCCAGGGGGTCGTGCACCTCGACCTCAAGCCGCGCAACATCATCATGGCCGGGCCGCCGCGGCTCATCGACTTCAGCGTCGCTCTGCCGGCCCGCGAGCTGGCCGGCGTCAGCGCGCCGCTCGGGACCACGACCTATATGGCCCCCGAGCAATGTGACCCGACGCGCTTCCCCGAGCTGGGGGTCGCCACGGACGTGTGGGGGATCGGCGTGACGCTCTACTGGGCGCTCGCCGGGGGCTCTCCCTTTCCCGCGCCCTCCCTGGAGCAGGAGGCGGCCCTCGAGCTGCGCTACCCGCAGCTCGCCAACGCCCCGGCGCCGCTGCCCGCCGACGTGCCGCCGGCGCTCGAGGAGCTCATCGGCGCGATGCTCGCGCCAAGCGCGCAGGAGCGCCCCACGGCGGCGCAGGCGGCGGCCGCTCTGGAGCCGCTCCTGGCGGCGCTCCCGCGGCCGCGGCTGGGGCGCTTCCGCCTCAGCGCGAAGACAAAGACGCGACGGTGAGAGCGCTCTCACCACCGTTCCATTGCCGCTCGACATGCGGCAGCCAGAGTGTCACTGAACCGCAAGCGAACTCGAAGGAGACACCATGATCATCCGCTCTATCCTCATCCTGACCATGCTCGCCCTGGTCCTCGGAGGCGTCGGCGCGGCGGTCGCCCAGGCGCAGTCGATCGACCTCGACCCCGGCGATGCGCGCCATGACGACCTCAAGCCGGACCTCGATGTCGTCGAAGAGAGCGACAAGGACGGCCCCGACAAGAGGGACAGCAATGCCCACCACGGCCACCACCACCACGGGCATCATCATCACCATCACACTTGTGTGACGTGACCGAGTCCAGCGCCCAGCGCTGGAAGACCTTTCGGACACCACCAGGACGCGGGAGGGGCGCCGAAGGCGCCCCTCCCCTGTTTCAGTGGTGGAACCCGCCGGGATCCCTGTCGTAGAGCGGGGCCGGCAGCTTCTCCAGGCCCTTGACCTTCTTGCGCAGATCGCCCAGCAGCATGTCGGCGACGTCC
>JBAXRL010000866.1:0-1903 GCA_037131205.1 Actinomycetes bacterium
ACGCCGTGCAGATCTTCAAGACCAAGGGCGTCACGAGCTTCAAGACGGTGTGAGGAGCATCGCACCCACTCGGGCGCCGAATCCGTCCGACCATCGTGCTATCCTCACAAGGCCGCAAGCCTGCCACATGCTTGACCACGATTCCGCCGCGGGGGAAGGTTGGGTGCAAGCGACTCGGGACGGAGACGCGGCGCGACTCCACTGGGACCATTGGTCCCACCCCAGACGCTTTCTTCTTGCCGAGCCCTGGAGGGACGGGGTGACCACGCTCAGCGACATCCTTGCGGCGGCGCAGATCGGTGAGACTACCGACTGGGAGTTCAAGTCCGCGCGCGGCGGCTTCCCGGGGAGCTTCTGGGAGACGTACTGCGCCATGGCGAACTCCGAGGGCGGCGTCGTGGTGCTCGGGGTCAGCGAGCAGGACGACGGCGTGCGCCTCGACGGCGTCACGGCCAAACAGGCCTCGGTCTACCAGAAGACGCTGTGGGACGGCCTCAACAACCGTGGCATCGTGAGCGCCAATGTGCTCGAGCTGAGCGCCGTCGAGACCGTCCGCCTCGAAAGCTCCGTGCTCCTCGCGGTGCGCGTGCCCCGCGCCACGCGCGCCCAGCGTCCCGTGTACCTCACCGGCAACCCGCTCGGCCACACGTACCGCCGCCGCCACGACGGCGACTACCGCTGCGACGACGGCGAGGTGCGGCGCATGTTCGCCGACTCCGATCCGGCTGGGCGCGACCAGCGCATCCTTCAGGGCTTCTCGATGGACGACCTGGATGCGCCGAGCCTCGCGCAGTACCGAAGGCGTATGGAGACGGCGCGCGGCGGTCACGCCTGGCTGAAGCTCGACGAACAGGCCTTTCTGGAGCGTCTCGGCGGCTGGCGCGTCGACAAGGCCACCGGCGAGGAGGGTCTCACGCTTGCGGGCCTGCTCATGTTCGGCAAGGAGCTGGCCATCTTCGACCAGAACGCGACGCCGCGGTACTGGGTCGACTACCGCGAGAAGCTGGACCCGGACACGCGGTGGAGCGACCGCATCTACCCGGACGGCATGTGGGAGGCCAATCTGCTGCAGTTCTACAACCGCGTCTGGCCGCATCTCGCCGCCGCCCTGCCGACGCCGTTTCGGCTGGAGAACGGCATCCGCCGCGATGAGACGCCGGCCCATGAGGCGCTGCGAGAGGCGTTCGTCAACGCGTTGATCCACGGCGATTACTCGGCGCTGGGCGGTCTGGTGGTGGAGCGGATGCCGCACGAGCTCGCCATCGAGAACGCCGGCACGATGCTCATCGCCCTGGAGCAGTACCAGCGTGGCGGCATCAGTGAGTGCCGCAATCCCGGCCTGCAGAGGATGTTCCTCATGATCGGCGGGGGCGAGCACGCGGGCTCGGGGACGGACAAGATCCGGGCCGGGTGGCGGTATCAGCACTGGCGCGCGCCGCTCCTCACGACCTTCCAGGAGCCTGACCGCGTCCGGCTTACGCTGCCGTTGGTCAGCCTGATCCCCGAGGAGACGGCGCTACGTCTGCGAGCATTCTTCGGCGCAGAGCTCGACGGGTTGTCGCCCGCCGAGATGCAGGCGCTGGCGACCGCGGACCTCGAAGGGGCAGTCTCCAACGCCAGACTGCAGCAGCTGCTCGTCGACCATCCGGTCGACATCACGCGCATGTTCACGAGCCTGTGCGAGCGCGGCCTTCTGGTTTCGGACAACCGGCGGCGGTGGACGACGTACGAGCTCTCCAGGCGCCAGATGACACCGTCTCTGTTTGACGCCGACGCGGGATCGGCTGGGGAGTTGAGTGATTTGGCGTCCGACTCAGGTCATTTGGCCGGGGACTCCGGACACATGGACGGGGACTCCGGACACATGGGCGGGGACTCCGGACACATGGGCGGGGACTCCGGA
>JBAXRL010000867.1:0-1897 GCA_037131205.1 Actinomycetes bacterium
AGCGGAAGCAGATCCGCCACTGGTCGTTGACGGAGACCGAGTGTTGGCCGGCTCGGTCACCTCCGAGCGCATGCAGCCTGTTGCCCGGCGGCACCCTGAGGAGTTCAATGTGCTCAGCCGCGTTGATGACGGTGAGCTTGCGAAGCGCACGTCGCGCAATACCCGGCGGAAATCGACGCGATTCACCGGTCACGTAGAAGTGCTCGGTGTGCTTGTCCGCGAACGTCCTGATCATGTGCCCAGCGTACCGCGTCACGTGACACACGTCAATCCCTGGGGACGTCTTCATCCCTGATGAGCTGACTCCCGTGCCGCACGCTCAGCACGCTGACCGCGTCGCCCACCCGATAGAAGACCCTGTACGCGCCGTACACGAGCTCCCTGACGTCACGTTGCTCCAGCTCCGGGACCATGCGCCCGCTCTCTGGGAAATCCGACAGTCGGTCGGCCGCGTCGAACAGTCCGACCATCCCGCGAACGGCGGCCTCGCGATCGTCTTCGGCGATGTGCTGCGCGATCTCGTCAGCTCGGTCGAGCGCGAGGTCGGTCCAGTCGACTCTCACGAACGGAGCTTCGCGAGGGCGCGGGCCTTGGCCTCCTCATGGGGAGTGACGCGGCCGGCCGCGATCTGCGCCTCAGCGACAGCGATGTCCTCCAGCAACTCCATCCGCTCGCGCATGGCCTCGAACTCATGGATGTCGATGAGCACGGCGACGCCGCGACCGTGCTGGGTAAGAACCAGAGGGCGGCGGGTTTCGTTGACCTGCCTCACGAAGGAAGCGACGCCGGCGCGGAACTCCGACAGCGGGCGGATGTCCTCGTCGACCTTCAAGGGACGCATCAATAGCCTCCTGGTACGCGGTATCGTACAATACAGCGTACACAATTGCTGAGCGCATCGCCAGCGGCAAGTGGCAGGTGCCTCATGGCTGCCGGCTCTCGCGGGTGGCCTCGGCCGCTGACTCAAGTCCACCGCCGTCGCCGCCGGGCAGGTGCCCGCGGGGGCGGTCCGGCGCCGTGGATGCCTCGCAAGGGCAGACCGCCGTGGCCCTCCCGCGAGCGCCGGCTGGACGCGCTCGCTACAGGTCGGTCGGGGTGCGGACTCGACGTCAGGCGGCGTAGCGGATGACTTCGAGCTCCGCCGTCCCGGCGACGCCGGAGAGGATCTCGTCCACGCGGCTCATCACGGCGTCCTCCAGAAGGTAGTCGCCGCAGTTGCCGCACGCGAGCACGGGGACGTCCTTGAGAATGGCGATCGTGTGGTCGGACGTCTTGAAGGGCAGGTCGCTCGCGACCCGCGCCATCCTGGCTCCGCAGACTCCACATTTCATCGTGAGATCCTCCTGGTCTTGAGATCGTCCATCCACTCGTCCGTACTTGGTCGGTAGGTGGTGACGACCCTGACATTGTCTCCCTCGACGTCCGCAGCAGACAAGACGTGGATCGCGTCCCCGAGAGGCCGAGCCTGGAACAGGTAGCTCGGCAGGTACTTGTCGTCCGGGTATGACTCGACGAGCGCATAGGAATCGACGGAGCCGAGGATAGCCTGACGCGCGACGAACCGCCCTTTGAGACGCATGTTCACGTGATACGTCCACAGGATGCGCCTCTCGCGAACGCACGTGCGCACGAAGGCCGCAGGATCGCCAGGCAGTCGTCTCTCGACCGTCTCCATGGAGGACACGTGCTCCTTTCTCGCCTCTGCGTCCGAGAACCACTGTGGGGCCTGCCTGTGACGCTCAGGGCCGGCTGCCCCTTCCCACGCCAGAGGGATCACTACGTTCTTGTCGTCATTGAGCGCTGGTATGGGATTCGCGTGCTGCCTCGGCTGCGGACTCAAGTTCGCCGCCGGAACCGCCGAGTAGGATAGAAACCACAGGGCTCCTGCGCGCGGGAC
>JBAXRL010000868.1:0-1894 GCA_037131205.1 Actinomycetes bacterium
TGCACTCGGTGGTGAGGATGTTCTTGGCGATCGACGCGGCGTTCTGCAGCGCCGAACGGGTGACCATGGCCGGATCGATGATGCCGGCCTTGGTCAGGTCCTCGTACTTGCCGGTCTCGGCGTTGAGGCCCTCGCCCGCCTTGAGCGTCTTGACCTTGCTCACCACGACCGAACCCTCGAGGCCGGCGTTCTCGGCGATCTGACGAAGCGGCTCTTCGAGGGCGCGCACGATGATCTGCTTGCCCGAGCGGAAGCCGACATCGTCGGACTTCATGTCGACCTTGATCGCGGCGATGGCGTTGACCAGCACGACGCCGCCGCCCGGCACGATGCCCTCTTCAAGGGCGGCGCGGGTGGCGTTGAGGGCGTCCTCGACGCGGTGCTTGGTCTCCTTCATCTCGACCTCGGTGGCCGCGCCGACCTTGATGACGGCCACGCCGCCGGCCAGCTTGGCGAGACGCTCCTGGAGCTTCTCACGGTCGAAATCGGAGTCGGTGTTCTCGATCTCCGCCTTGATCTGCTTGATGCGGCCCTTGATGGCCTCGGTGTCGCCGGCGCCGTCGACGATGGTGGTGTTGTCCTTCGTCACGACGACCTTGCGGGCGCGGCCGAGCTGCGAGAGCTGGGTGTTGTCGAGCTTGAGGCCCATCTCTTCGGTGATGACCTCGCCGCCGGTGAGGATGGCGATGTCCTCGAGCATGCGCTTGCGGCGGTCGCCGAAGCCGGGGGCCTTGACGGCGACGCTGGTGAACGTGCCGCGCAGCTTGTTCACGACCAGGGTCGCGAGAGCTTCACCCTCGACGTCCTCGGCCACGATGAGGACCTGCTTGCCGGCCTGAATGACCTTCTCGAGCACGGGGAGCAGGTCCTGGACGGAGCCGACCTTCTGGTTGGCGATGAGGATGTACGGATCCTCGAGCACGGCTTCCATGCGCTCGGGGTCGGTGACCATGTACGGGCTGAGGTAGCCCTTGTCGAACTGCATGCCCTCGGTGAACTCGAGGTCGAGGCCGAAGGTGTTGGACTCCTCGACGTTGACCACGCCGTCCTTGCCGACCTTCTCGATGGCGTCGGCGATGACGTCGCCGACGGCGCGGTCGCGGGCGGAGATGGTGGCCACGCGGGCGATGTCTTCCTTGCCCGAGATCTCTTTGGACTGCTTCTTGATGGAGGCGACGGCCTCTTCGACGGCCTGCTCGATGCCGTGCTTGACGGCCATCGGGTTGGCGCCGGCCGCGACCATGCGCAGGCCCTCGCGCACGATGGCCTGGGCGAGCAGGGTGGCGGTGGTGGTGCCGTCACCGGCGATGTCGTTGGTCTTGGTCGCGACTTCCTTGACGAGCTGGGCGCCCTGGTTCTCGAAGACGTCCTCGAGCTCGATCTCACGGGCGATGGTCACGCCGTCGTTGGTGATGGTGGGGGCGCCGTACTTCTTGTCGAGCACCACATAGCGGCCCTTGGGGCCGAGGGTGATCTTGACGGCGTCGGCGAGCGCGTTGACGCCGCGCTCCAGGGAGCGCCTGGCCTCGTCGGCATACTTCAGTTCTTTAGCCACGCTAGTTCAGCCTCCTCTCTACTTTGTGACTACGGCCAGGATCTCGCTGGCGCGCAGGATCAGGAGCTCGTCACCATCGGCGGTCTTGTACTCGGTGCCCGCGTACTTGCCGTAGATGACCTTGTCGCCCTTCTTGACGTCGACGGGGATACGCTTCTCGCCGTCTTCGTCCCACTTGCCGTCGCCGACAGCGACGACCTCGCCCATCGTCGGCTTCTCTTTCGCCGTGTCGGGCAGCACGATGCCGCTGGCCGTCTTCTCCTCTTCGGCGACGGCCTTGATGATCACGCGGTCTTCAAGCGGCTTGAGCTTCATGCAGCAACCCTCCTCTTCATTTGT
>JBAXRL010000869.1:0-1892 GCA_037131205.1 Actinomycetes bacterium
TGGTGTGGCCGCGCAGGCGCTGCGAGCTGCAGGTGCCGGCGTTGACCACGAACAGGCGCTCGAGGCGCCAGGCGTAGGGCACGTGCTTGTGCCCGCCCAGCACGAGGTTGACGCCGCACTCCTGCAGCACCTCAAGCAGATCGCCGGCGTCGTAGACGATGTTGCGCTCGCGCCCGGTGCCGGGCACCGGCAGAAGGTGATGGTGCAGCATGAAGATGCGCAGCGCCGCCGGCCCCTCGAACTCGCCCTTGAGCCAGTCGTAGCGCGCCCGGCCGATCTGCCCGTGGTCGAGGTCAGGCTCCGTGGAGTCGACGGCCACGATGGTCACCTCGTCGAAGCGCAGCGTCTGCCAGCGGGGGCCGATGAGCTCCTCGAAGTGTACGTAGCCGACGTTGCGGGCATCGTGGTTGCCGGGGATCACGACGAGCCGCGGGCACTCGATGCGCTCCAGATACTCCTGCGCCACGAGGTAGTCCTGGCGAAAGCCCATCTCGGTGAGGTCGCCGGTGCAGAGGACGATGTCGGGGCGCAGCTCGTTGAGCTCGACGACCACGCGGTCCATGAGCGTGGGCACGAAGTACGGCGAGCCGGCGTGCAGATCCGAGATATGGGCGATGGTCAGCCGCGCCATGGTCATTCCACCACCACGATACGCCCCGGGCCCTGTTTGTCGAGCACGGAGAAGCTGGTCTGACTGCCCTCGCGGCGGAAGCGCAGGCGCATAGTGGTGCGACCCACTCTGAGGTTGGACAGCGTCACCTCGCCGAGCCACTTGGGCAGCTCCGGGTCGTGGACGTAGACGATGTTCTCCTCGGCCTGCGCGTAGATGCCCACCATCGACTGGAGGATGAGGAACAGGGCGCCCGCCGAACAGGCGTCGGGCGAGCACGCCATGGGGAACGACACGGGCTTGTTGATCGACTGCCGCGTGAAGCCGCAGAACATCTCCGGCAGACGCGAGTACTCGTGCGCCACGGCGGCCTCCACGAGGCCCCAGGCCAGGCGGTTGGACTCCTGCACGTAGCCCTGCTTCTTCATGCCGTTGGCGATGATCGCGGTGTCGAAGGGCCAGACGCTGCCGTTGTAGAAGCTCACGGGGTTGTAGCCGTTCATGTCCTTGCTGAAGGTGCGCACCCCCCAGCCCGTGAACATGTCGGGCGCCATGAGGCGTTTGACCACGGCGCCCACGTGCTCGTCGGCGACGATGCGCGACCACAGCGCATGCCCGATCGTCGAACAGACGGACTTCACCTGCTGCTTCTCGCCGTCGAGCGCCATGGCGAAGAAGCCCTCGTCCTCCATCCAGAAGCGCTCGTTGAAGCGCCGCTTGAGATCGGCGGCCTCCTGAGCGAGGCGCTCGGCGCGCTGCACATCGCCGAGCTGCCCGTAGAGGGCGGCGAGGCGGCGCTTGGCGTAGTACACGTAGCCCTGGGTCTCAGCCAGGGCGATGGGGCCCGCGGCCTGTGAGCCGTCGGCGTGAAGCACGGCGTCGCCGGCGTCGCGCCAGCCCTGGTTGCGCAGGCCGGCCCGCGAGCGGCGCTCGTACTCCACGAACCCGTCGCCGTCGAGGTCGCCGTACACGTCCAGCCAGGCGAGCGCGGCGTCCACGGCGTCGCGGCGCATGTCAAAGCCGTCGAGGTCGCCGGTCCACATCGTGAGCTCGGCGAGCAGCAGCAGCCACAGCGGTGTCGCGTCGACCGAACCGAAATACGGCGTGTGCGGGATGGCGCGCAGGTTGGCGAGCTCGCCGCGGCGCAGCTCGTGCATGATCTTGCCGGGCTGCTCCTCCCGGAAGGCGCTGTCGTGGGCGCCCTGGGCGCCGCCCAGGAAGTCCACCGCCGCCTGCGACCAGCGCAGGTCGAGGAGCAGGGTCTCGAGGCCGACCAGCAGCA
>JBAXRL010000870.1:0-1891 GCA_037131205.1 Actinomycetes bacterium
ACGAGCGCCCGAAGCCGAACCAGTGGGCGGGCATCGTCTGCACGATCGCCGGCGTGAGCCTTCTCGCGGCGCTGGTGTAGCAGGCGCGCGAGCGGGTAGCCGCGGCCGGCCGGGCCGGTTCCCGCCAAGGGCGGTAGCGACCGCAGGTCCGGGGCTCCGATAGACTGGCCGGATGCTCACCGTCCTCGCAGGCCTGCTATCCTCGCTCTCCTACGCGAGCAGCGACATGTTCTCGCAGCGCGTCACGCGCGAGACGCGCGCCCTCACGCAGATGGTCTGGGTGCTCGCGACGGGGGCGGTCGTCATCCTCCCCGTCGCGCTGCTCGTGGACGGGCTTCCGGACGCCGGCGAGTGGCGCGGCGCCGGGCTGGCTGCGCTCGCCGGCCTTCTCTACTTCGCCGCTCTCTTCTGCCTGCTGCGCGGTCTGCAGATCGGCGATCTCGGCCTCGTCTCGGCGCTCACCTCGTTGCAGGGCGGCTACGCCGCCGTGGTGGTGATCCTGCTCGGCGTGCCCATCACGCCGCTGCTCGGCGTCGCGCTAGTGCTCAGCGCCGGCGGCGCGGTGCTGACCTCGTTCGAGGGCCGCGCCAAGTCGACGCGCGGCGCCGGATGGGCGCTCGCCGCCGGCGCGGTCTTCGCCGCGGTCATGCTCTGTTACGCCTACGGCGACATCGGCTGGCTCTCGCAGACGGCGATCTCACGCACCGTCTCGCTGACGATCACGCTCCCCGTCGCGTTGCTCACCGGTGGCTTCGCAGTGCCCCGGGCGATGCGCCTGCGCGCCGTAGGCGCGGGCCTCTTCGAGCTCTGCGGCGTCCTCCTGCTCACCATCGCGTTCGCGCTCGGGCCGCCGACGGTCGCCAGCGTCACCACGACCCAGTTCGGTACTTTCGCCGTGATCCTCGGCTTCGCGCTGCTGCACGAGCGCCCCAGGCCCAACCAGTGGGTCGGCATCGTCTGCACCGTCGCCGGCGTGAGCCTGCTGGCGGCCATCGTCTAGGTGTAGACTGCTTCTCACCTTCCGGGGACCCGGCCCCACACCCGTGGGTCGCCGCGCCGCGCCCGGCCGTTCTTGAAGGAGTCGAGAGTCCCATGGACGACAACCTCATTGACGACAGTCACCTCAGCAGGACCCGCGAGATGTTCGCCAAGTGCCAGGAGGTCGTCTCCGGAGGCGAGTCAAGCTACGCGCGCCTCATCGGCACGCGCCCCATCGTGATGGATCGCGGCGAAGGCGCCTACTTCTTCGACGTCGATGGCAACGCCTACATCGACTGGTGCATCGGCTACGGGCCGATGATCTTCGGCCACCGGCCCAAGCCCATCCTCGACGCCATCGTCGCGCAGATCACCCAGGGCGGCATGCTCTACACGTTCCCCCACGAGCTCGACTACGAGGTGGGTCGCAAGATCGTGCAGTGCGTGCCCGGCATCGACGAGGTGCGCTTCGCCAACTCGGGCAGCGAGGCCACGCAGGCGGCCATCCGCCTCGCCCGCGCCTACACCGGCAAAGACAAGGTCCTCAAGTGGGAAGGCAGCTACAACGGCTTTCTCGACTGTCACGCGTTCTCGCACATCACGGCGATGGGGGCGGCCGGCACCGAGCGCTTCCCGCGCGTCCTGCCGTCGTCGGCCGGCATTCCCAAGGCCGTCGAAGACACCATGGTCATCGGCTGCTTCAACGACCTGGACGCCGTCGAGACGGTCGTCAAACGCAACCGCGACCGGCTGGCCTGTGTGCTCGCGGAGCCCATCCTCGCCGATGCCGGCATCATCCCTCCCGAGCCCGGCTTCCTCGAGGGCCTGCGCCGCATCTGCGACGAGAACGGCGTGCTCCTCATCTTCGACGAGATCATCACCGGCTTCCGCGTGTCGCTGGGCGGCGCCCAGG
>JBAXRL010000871.1:0-1888 GCA_037131205.1 Actinomycetes bacterium
TCGAGCATCTGCTTGAGGGAGACGACCTCGCCGCCGAGGATGTACCGTTCGCCGACGCGACCCTTCTCTGCGGCGAGGAGGTGGCCGGCGGCCACATCGTCCACGTCCACCAGCGTGAGACAGGTGTCGACGTAGGCGGGCATGTGGCCGCTCAGGAAGTCGACGATCATCCTGCCCGTGGGGGTCGGCTTGTGGTCGCCGACGCCGACCGGCGCCGCGGGATTCACGATCACCACGGGCGCGCCCCGAAGAGCGAAGTCGCGGGCCACCTCTTCGGCGAGGAACTTCGAGCGCTTATAGTGACCGATCATGCCGGCCAGGCCGCTGGGCGTCTCCTCGTCCGCCGGCGAGCCGTCCGCGGGCTGCCCGAGCGTGGCGATGGAGCTGGTGTACACGATCCGCGACGCGCCCGCGTCCCACGCCGTCTGCAGCACGTTTCTGGTGCCTTCCACGTTGGAGCGGTAGAACTCCTCCCAGGGATGTCCCCAGAAGCTGTACAGCGCGGCCACGTGGAAGACCAGCTCGCAGCCCTCGGCGCCGCGCTTCAGCGCCCCGCGGTCGGCGAGGTCGCCGGGGACGCGCTCCACGGGCAGGCCGGCGAACTGCCGCGTGTCGCTGCCGGGGCGCACCAGCGTGCGCACATCGTAGCCCTTGGCGAGGAGCAGGCGCACGAGCGCCCCGCCGACGAACCCTGTGCCGCCGGTCACGAAGGCACGCATGTCATATCCTCCCGTTGCTCGGCGCGCACGCCGTCCTTTTCCCTGCTCAGATCCGCTCCGTCGAGCTCGTCGAGCACCGCGCGCACGAAGCCGGCGGCCCGCTGCAGGAACTCGAGCGACACGCTGTCCGCGGTGTCGTCCGACCTGTGCCAGCGAGGCAGCGTCTCCGTGAGCGGATCGCACCCCGCCAGGCAGATCGCTCTGTAGCCGCGCCGTCTAAGGGTCGTGACCTCGTCCTCTTCGGTCATCTCCTGCGGCGCGGCCCTCAGGTCGGGCCGGCGCGCGGCCACCTCCTCGCAGACCGCCAGGAGGCCGGGGTCGGGGCGCACGTGGTCGCAGAGCCCCTGTCGCGTCAGGTACACGAGGCGCCCGCTGCCCAATCCCTCGAGACCGATGAAGGCCGCCTCGTGCATGGTCTCGTGGTCTGCACGCAGCAGGGCGTAGAGCCCGGCGTGATCGGTCTCCTCGGCGCCCGTGAAGGCCAGCCACACTTCGGTGTCATCGAGCGGATGCCGGACGAGCCCGCGCGCCGTCTCGAGCGTCACGGCGACGCTGGCGGCGTTGTCATGGGCGCCCGGGGAGAACGGCGTGCGCTCGTCGCGGAGCAGCGTGAAGACCATCCCCAGGGCGTAGGCGGCGGGGACCAGAGACGCGGGCCAGACCCAGCCGCTTCCGCCGGAGGCCCGCGCCAGTGACTCCGTGACGGCGCCGATGGCATAGAGGAGGCCGAGCACCCCGAGCATCGTCAGGGTCAGCCACGTCATTGGTTCCAGCCAGCGCACCGCCCCCGAGCGCCACGCCAGGCGGGCGCGGTTGGTGTCGAGGTGCGCCAGGAGAACCACACGCCGGACGGGTGGGCGCCGGGGCGCGGCGAGCGCCACGACGTTGCCGCTCGAGACGCGCGGAAGCAGCGGGTGGAGCGGGTTGGTCGACATGCGAATGGCGCGCCACAGGAGGGGCCCGGCGATCAGCGCCAGCCCGGCCGCCACCCAGCGACCGACGGCGCCGCCGAGCGGATAGACGGCGACCGCGATCAGCGCCAGCACGGCGCTGGCCAGCGGGAACGCGTTCTGGCTGTAGGTCGCGCGGAGCTCCCGCCGGGAGACCGGCAGCCCCAGCGCGTCGAGGCGCGCGGCCACGTAGTCGGCGGCGGCCCGCTCGGCGGGGGT
>JBAXRL010000872.1:0-1887 GCA_037131205.1 Actinomycetes bacterium
GAGAAGTCGCCGATGCGCAGGTCGGTGCAGTCGGCGGTGAGGCCGGTGCGCAGGGCGCTGGCCACGCGCGGCGCCAGGTCGCGGCCGGTGGTCGTGGCGCCGTAGAGGACGATCTGCGGCTGGTGCGCGCGGATGAGGCCGGCGACGACGCGTGTGTACGGCAGCGCCAGGTAGGCGCCGAGGTCGTCGTGGTCGGCGAGGTACACGGTGTCGGCGCCGCGGGCGATGAGGGCGGGCGCCAGAGCCCTGACGGCCTCGCCCGCCCCGGCCAGCACGGCGCCCGTGCCGACGCCGAGCCTGTCGGCGAGCTCGCGGGCGCGGCCGAGCAGCTCGAGGCTGACCTCGGCGGCCACGCCGTCGTGCTGCTCGACGACCACCCAGACGTCGTTGCCGACGGCGCTGTTCGCCGCGCTCGCGCCGCCGCCGCTAGCCAAGGATGTGCTCCTCGATGAGCTCGTGGACGAGCGCCGCCACGCCGGCTTCATCAGGCTCCACCATGCGCGCCTCGCTCTGCGCGAGCACCACGCTCTCTATCTCCTTCACGCGCGTCGGCGAGCCGCGCAGGCCAAGCGCCTCGCGGTTGGCGGCGAGGGCAAGGTGGTCCCACTGCGCGACCTTGGCGCGGCACACGGGCTTGCCGTCGCGGCCGAGCATGCACACCTCGGCGGCGTCGCTCTCGGGGTCGAGGTAGGTGTCGTCGTACGCGGGCATGGCCTCCGCGGCGATGCCCTTGTAGGTCATCACCAGCTTGACGCTCGGCGGCCGCGGCTCGTTGGCTTCGCCGGTCACGGTGAGCAGACAGGGGAGCGAAGAGGAGAGCGTCTCGAAGCCGCCCTCGATGGAGCGCGTGGCGGTGATGGCGCCGGGCGCGCCGTCCGCCGGCGCCACGAGCTCGTCGATACGGCTCACGCAGGTGATCTGCGGATAGCCCAGCTTCTCGGCGGTCTGCGGGCCCACCTGCGCGGTGTCGCCGTCGATCGCCTGGCGGCCGCAGAGCACGAGGTCGCAGCCGCCCAGCTTGCGTACCGCCAGCGAGAGCGCGTAGCTCGTGGCCAGGGTGTCGGCGCCGGCGAACGCCTTGTCGGTGAGCAGGATGACCTCGTCGGCGCCGCGGTACAGCGACTCGCGGAGCACCTGCACGGCGGCCGGCGGCCCCATGGTGACCACGGTGACGCGGGCGCCGTGGCGGTCTTTGAGGCGCAGCGCTTCTTCCAGCGCGTTGAGGTCCTCAGGGTTGAACACGGCCGGCAGCGCCGCGCGGTTGACGGTCCCGTCCTCTTTCATGGCGTCGCCGGTCACGTTCTGCGTGTCCGGGACCTGCTTGACGAGGACGACGATGCGCAGCTGTGGCACGTCAGCCGTCCGGGGTCGGGGCATTGTGAGTGTGGGGATGCTGGTACACGGAGCCGAGAGAGTACCAGACACCGCCGGGTGCGGCAAAAAGCCACGCGCCCGGCGCAGGAGCAAGTCGACCGGCAGAGTGCCCCGTGCGACAATCCCCGCATGAGGAGGTGCGTGCCATCACTCGCGGCACTCGCGGCGTTGGCCTGCGTCTTCGCCGGCCCGGCGGCGCTCGCCGGCGCGGCCCCGCCCGCCGCCGTGCCGATTCCGCAGCGGCCGGCGCCGCCCGTGCTGGACGATCTGCGCGGCCCGCTCGCCAGTGAAACGGCTCGCGCGCTGCCGCTGGGTGCCCTGGGGGCGCTCCCGACGGCCAGGGAGACGGCGGCGTTCGCCGCCGGCAAGGTGGCCGTCGCCGTCGTCTTCGTGGAGAGCGACGGCTCCCTCGACCCGAGCACCGAGAACTGGTCGCGGCCAGACCCCGACAACCCCGGGGATCGCCGCGCCAATGTGCTGGTCAAGGTGCAGGCCGCTCTCACGTGGTGGAAC
>JBAXRL010000873.1:0-1887 GCA_037131205.1 Actinomycetes bacterium
GGGAAGATAAGGATTCGCCGGAATTCCTTATCTTCCCTCACAGTACTACCCCGCTGCGGCGGGTCCGACGGGCGCGCGTGCGGGCGCGGCGGGTGCGACAGCGGGTCCGGCGGCAGCGGCAGGTGCGTGCGGCGGCAGCGGGCGGGCGCGGCGGGCGCGCGGGCGCGGGCGGGCGCGCGGGCGCGGCGGGCCATGTCGGCCTTTTCGCCGCTCGTCGATCCGGAGGCTCAACGCGCAACCGGACGGAGGGGGATGGTCGTGTGCCACGAACCTCCGCCCGGCCTTGCTTGCGAACTGGACCCCGCCTGCGCCGCGGCCAAGGCGCTGCGCGACTACGAGCGCGGCGTCGAAGAGGACGTCCAGGCCATGCTCCACGCCGCTGCGGAACGCGTGCGCGCCGGCGGCGTTGAGACCGAGGCGCTGATGGTGTGGGGCGATTCTTCCCGGGCACTCATCCAGATCGCCGAGGACCGGGGCTCACGGGTGATCGTGGTCGGCTCTCACGATGAAGGCCCACTTCCACGGAGCGCCGCGTCACTGCGCGCCCTACGAGTTGCTCCATCGTAGCTCCATCCCGGTGCTCGTGGCGCCGCACCGGCCCTGACGCACCGGCGGCCGCGCGGCCGCGCCGTGCCCCCCGGCGGCGGCGCGCCGGCGCCGTGCCCCGGCGGCGGCGTCCCTCGCCGGCCGCGCCCGTCAGGCGTTGCGGCCGGCGAGGTCGAGCACGCAGGCCACCGCGGCGCGCCACCCGGCGAGCAGCGCCTCGCGGTCGGCGCCCGGGTCGGGGGCGAAGGTGCGCGCGGCGCGCCACAGGGCGGCGGTCTCGGCCTCATCGCTCCACAGCCCGACGGCGAGCCCGGCGAGCAGGGCCGCGCCCAGCGCCGTGGACTCCGTCTGCGCGGCGCGCGTGACCGGCACGCCGAGCACGTCGGCCTGGAACTGCAGCAGCAGGTCGTTGTGCGAAGCTCCGCCGTCGGCGCGTACGTCGGCCGGCGTCACGCCGGCGTCGGCGGCCACGGCGCCCACGAGGTCGGCCGCCTGGAAGGCGATGCCCTCGAGCGTGGCGCGCGCGATGTGCGCCGCTGTGCTGCCGCGCGTGAGCCCGAGGATCGCGCCGCGGGCGCGCGGCTCCCAGTACGGCGCCCCGAGCCCAGCGAGCGCGGGCACGAAGTACACGCCGTCGCTGGCCGGCACGCGCGCCGCCAGAGCCTCCGAATCGCGCGCCTCGGCGATGATCCCGAGGCCGTCACGGAGCCACTGGATAGCGGCGCCGCCGATGAACACGCTGCCCTCGAGCGCGTAGGTGCGGCGCCCCCCGCGCTGCAGGGCGACGGTGCTCAGCAGGCCGCTCCGCGACGCCACGGGCTCCTCGCCGGTGTTCATCAGCAGAAAACAGCCCGTGCCGTAGGTGACCTTGGTCATGCCGCGCGCCGTGCAGGCCTGGCCGAAGAGGGCGGCCTGCTGATCCCCGACCATGGCCGCCAGGGGCAGCGGCGCGCCGAAGACCGCGGCGTCGGTCTGCCCCACGACGCCGCTGGTGTCGCACACATCAGGCAACAACGCGCGCGGCACGCCGAAGAGTTCGAGCAGCTCGTCGTCCCAGTCGCCGGCGCGCAGGTCGTAGAGGAGCGTCCGCGAGGCGTTGGTGGCGTCGGTGACGTGCAGGCGACCGGCGCTGAGCCGCCACGCCAGCCAGCAATCCACCGTGCCGAAGGCGAGCTCGCCGCGCGCGGCCCGCTCGCGGGCGCCGGGCACATTGTCGAGGAGCCAGTGGATCTTGGTCGCCGAGAAGTAGGGGTCCAGCACGAGGCCGGTCTTGCGCTTCACCAGTGCCTCGTGGCCCGCGCGGCGCAGCTCTTCGCAGCGCTCCGCGGTGCGCCGGTCCTG
>JBAXRL010000874.1:0-1886 GCA_037131205.1 Actinomycetes bacterium
CTGCGGAGACGCGCCCGCGGAGGGCGCCGGGCGCTCGGCCGCGCTCGCGGCGCTCGCCGCGGGTCCGTGCCCGGCGCCCCAGGGCCCGAGCGCGCGGGCGACGACGACACCCGCGACGACGGCCAGCACGATCGCCGCGGCGGCGACGGCCATCCATGTGCGCCGGCGCCGCGTCCGTCGGCGCCGCGCCTCGAGGTGGCGCCTCTTCAGTTCTTCAGCTCGTTGCTCCGGGCTCTGGCCCGGCTGTGGTCCTCGCTCCGTCATGTGCGTCCTCCAGCGCTCTCAGCTTAACCCGTCAGCGCCCAGGCGAGTACCGAGAGCCCGTTGAACAGGGCGTGGAAGGCGATGCTCGTCCACAGCGAGCCGGTGCGCTTGTAGACCCAGGCCAGCGCCAGACCCAGGGCGAACAGGGGCACGAAGACGTCGAGCTGCAGGTGCGCGAGGCCGAAGATGGCCGCCGACACGCAGGCGCCCGCCACCCATCCCCACGACGACGAAAAGCCGCGGAACAGGAATCCGCGGAAGAAGATCTCCTCGAAGAGCGGCGCCACGACCACCGCCAGGATCACGAAGAGGACGATGCCGGCGCCGGTGCGCGGAAACTCGCCGATGATGTCCTGCTGCTTGGGGTGCACGACCAGGTCGTGCAGAAAGCTCACCAGGTAGACCCCGGCGAGGGCCGCGGGGATCGTCCAGAAGAAGGCCCTGTTCGGGGTGGTGAAGCCCCACAGGGCCAGCCTGCGCCCGGCGATGCGCAGCGAGAAGAACCAGGCCGCGAGCGTCTGCCAGCCGTAGACGATGAGGGAGCCGACGACGAGCGCGACGGCCGAGCCGAGGGTCACCTTGTCGATGCTTGTGGAGGCGTCCATCCCGAGCGCAGCCGCGTAGAGCAGCACCTCAGGGCCGAAGCCCACCACCAGGCCGGCCAGGCTGAGGCCCCAGCCCCAGCCGGCGCGCCCGTCCGCCGCCTGCGGCGGCGGCGCGGGTGGCGCGCCGGCTCGCGCCAGGGGCGGCGCAAGTGGCGCGCCGGCCTGCGGCCAACTCGGTAGTGGCGCGCCGCCCTGCGCGAGGGGCGGCGCGGGTGGCGCGCCGCCCTGCGGGGCAGCGCCCGGCTGCGCCGGCGCGCCCCGTCCGCCGCGCGCCGGCGCGTACGGCGGAGGCACGGGCGCGCGCCCGGGCGCGCGCCCGGGCGTCGCCGCCCGTTCCGGCACTGGCTCGGCCGTCTGACCCTCGTCGTGCCGTGGCTCGTCGATGCGTCTCTCCTCTTCGCGCCGTCGCCGCCTGGCTCAACTATCGGCCGGACAGCCTCCGCGCGCCAACCCGGTCGTCTTACTGCCCCGCGAGGGGAAGGCGGTCAGCGCTGGGTCTTCTCAGCGGCGCCGACCGTACCAGGACACGGTATCTCATCAAGGGGCAGTCGGTCAGTTCCGCGCGCGCCCCGGCCGGCCGCCGACCAGCCGCGTTTTGCCCGCCCTCCGCGGTCTGCTATACTCCGCCGCCGTGACCGGCGCGACGCGACGTTCGCGCCCAGGGGGCCGCCGGGGCCCGCGTTGACCCCGACAGCAGACCCTTGTGGTATCCTTACATGCTTCTTTCTGAAAGGATGACGACGTGCGTCAACTCGTCACACTCGCTTGCCAGGAGTGCAAGCGTCGCAACTACCATACGAACAAGAACAAGAAGAACGACCCGGACCGCATCGCGCTCAAGAAGTACTGTCGCTGGTGCGGTACGCACACTGCGCACAAGGAGACGCGCTGAGCGTTCCCCCCTTGTGTCTGTAGGGCTGTAGCTCAATTGGTAGAGCACCGGTCTCCAAAACCGGGGGTCGGGGGTTCGAGCCCCTCCAGCCCTGCCAATGACCATCGGAGCGGTTGAGTGGCGAA
>JBAXRL010000875.1:0-1883 GCA_037131205.1 Actinomycetes bacterium
ACACTCCATCGGGACGTCCGATCTGGACAACCTGGTGTTCGACCACTGCAAGGCCAACGACATCGAGTGGCTGTGCAAAGGAGCGAACGACGTGCTGCTGAGCGCTCCCGTACTGGACATCGAGATCGAGGCCGCCGATTTCTACTATCTCAATGCCATCTCTTACAGCGCGATGCGCCAGCAGGATTTCGATGTCGCCCGCATCGGTGGACAGCTCTTCTATCCTCAAACCAGCTTCTATGCCATCGACGTGAGCAAGACCGACTTCCTGATCGACAAGGGATTCCTCGACCGCTCCTGGGCGATCGTGACCCGGATCCCGGACTACAACGGCAGGATCTGGGAGCACATCCCCAGGTGGTCGTGCGAGTTCCTGCTGAGGAAATGCGTCCTCCGGAACGGCCTGACGCGCTGCCACCTGATGGACGACGCCCAGTTCCGCCAATTGCTGAGCCTCGTGCAAGAACGCGCCATTGAGGATTGCAGCCACAAGAACCTGACCATCAACGGCATCTGTCACTGCCGTGAGGCCGCACTGTGACCACATCCGTCGTGACCGGCGGCGCCGGTTTCCTGGGCTCCCACCTCTGCGACTACCTGCTGGCAAGGGGTCACCGGGTGATCTGCCTGGACAACCTCGACACGGGGACGCTGGAGAACATCGAGCACCTCCGCGACGGCGCTTTCGAGTTCCGTCCCGCCGACGTGAGCGAGTACATCGACATCGGCGAGCCGGTGGACTACGTCTACCACCTCGCCAGCCCGGCGAGCCCCATCGACTACCTGCGGCTGCCGCTGCACACCCTCAAGGTGGGCTCCTACGGCACGCACAACGCTCTCGGGCTCGCCAAGTTCAAGCGCGCCCGCTTCCTGCTCGCCTCGACCTCGGAGGTGTACGGCGACCCGCTCGAGCACCCGCAGAAGGAGTCGTACTGGGGCAACGTGAACCCAATCGGGCCACGCGGCGTGTACGACGAGTCCAAGCGGTACGCCGAGGCGCTGACCATGGCCTACCACCGCCAGCAGGGCGTGGACACCTGCATCGCCCGCATCTTCAACACCTACGGCCCGCGCATGCGGCCCCACGACGGGCGGGCCGTGCCCACCTTCATCCGCCAGGCGCTGAGCGACGAGCCGCTCACGGTGTTCGGCGACGGCTCGCAGACCAGGTCGTTCTGCTACGTCGATGACCTCGTCGAGGCCCTCTTCCGCCTCGCCGGGAGCGGCGCCCACGAGCCGGTGAACCTGGGCAACCCCGGCGAGCTCACGCTGCTGGAGCTCGCGGAGCTGGTGCTGGAGGTGACCGGCAGCGCCGCTGAGGTCGTCTTTCAGGCGCTGCCCACCGACGACCCCAGGGTCCGCTGCCCCGACATCACGCGGGCGACCGAGTTGCTCGACTGGGAGCCGCGGGTGACGCTGCGCGCGGGCCTGGCGCGGACCGTGGCCGCCGAGCGGCTGCGCACGCGGCGTGCGGAAGAGCCGGACGCCGCCGACGGATCTCTCTGATCAGCCCGCCCAGTCGGGTCGCCCGCGCTCCGTCAGGGATCGACGCCGTACCTTCGCCGGTCGGCGATCCAGTTGCGCGTCTCCCGCTCGCCCATGCTGCGGCCGGGAAAGCAGGCCGACTCATGGCCGACGTGCTTGAACAGGCTCGGCACGTGCACGGCGTAGTCAGGCCGCCGGCCGCCGTGGTAATGGATCAGAAGGGCCAACCTGATGTCACTGCAGTTGCGGCCTTCATCGTCGTAGGTCGCTGTGTGCGTGCGGATGCCCCAGGAGTCCTCGACCCTGCGGCTGAACCAATCCTCGCGCAGACACATCGCGACGATGTCGCGGTGGATCAGGAGGGCCTGGTTGCCCCACCACCCGCGGCCGTCACTGCC
>JBAXRL010000876.1:0-1877 GCA_037131205.1 Actinomycetes bacterium
GTCCAGGAGTTCCTCGACTACGTGCGCTTCGAGCGCGGCATGAGCGCCAACACGGTGAGCGCCTATGGGCGCGACCTGGCGAGGTTCGTCGCCTTTCTCGCGGCGACGGGCGTGCGCCCGGCAGTCGCCTCTGTACACGACGTGCAGGAGTTCTTCGCCGCGGGCGGCGGCGACGGCGCCGCGTCCAGCGTGGCGCGCCGCACGGCCAGCCTGCGCGCCTTCTACGCCTACCTCGTGCGCGAGGGCGGGCGCGAGGACGACCCCGCGGCCGGCCTGCGCACGCCCAAGCTGCCGCGGCAACTGCCCCGCGTGCTGTCTGTCGAGGAGGTCGAGGCCGTGCTCGCGCAGGTCGTGCCCGCCGGCCCGCTGGGCCAGCGCGACCTCGCGGCTCTCGAGCTGCTCTATGGCTGCGGGCTGCGCGCCGGCGAGCTCGTGGGGCTGCGCGAGGGCGACGTGGACATGGAGGGCGGCCTCGTGCGCTGCGTGGGCAAGGGCGACAAGGAGCGCGTCGTGCCCATGGGCGGAGCCGCGGCCGCGGCCCTCGCGCGTTACGTGCGCGACGGTCGCCGCGAGCTGCTGCGTGGTCGCCGCCGGGCGGAGCTCTTTCTCAACGCGCGCGGCGGCCCGCTCACGCGCCAGGGCCTGGACTACCGCCTGCGCCGCATCCTCGCGCGCGCCGACATGCTCGGCCAGGCCAGCGCCCACACCTTCCGGCACTCGTTTGCCACGCACCTGCTGGCCGGCGGCGCCGACCTGCGCAGCGTGCAGGAGATGCTCGGCCACGCCAGCGTGGCCACCACCCAGCTCTATACTCACGTCACCGTGGAGCATCTGCGCGAGGTCTTTCTGGAGACGCACCCGCGGGCGCGGCGCCGCAGGGGCCACGCGCCCGCCGCCGGGCGCGCGGACGCCGCCGGGGCCGCTGACGCCGCCGGCGGCACACGGGAGGAGCCCACATGACGCGCGTGTTCATCTGCGTCCTCGACGGCTGCGGGGCCGGCGAGCTCCCCGACGCGGCCGCCTACGGCGACGTCGGCTCGAGCACCTTGCGGCACGTGCTCGAGCGCAGCGACGTCCATCTGCCCAACCTCGACGGGCTGGGGCTCGGCGAGGTCGTCGGCCTGCCGCGCGGAGCGGCGTGGGCCGCGGCGACCTACGGCCGCCTCGCGGAGCACGGCGCCGGCAAAGACACCACCACCGGTCACTGGGAGATGATGGGCGTCGTCCTCGCACGCCCGTTTCCGACGTATCCTCAGGGTTTTCCGCCGGAGGTGATGCGACCGTTCGAACAGGCCATCGGCCGCGGCGTGCTCTGCAACCTCCCGGCCTCGGGCACGGGCATCCTCGACGAGCTCGGCGACGAGCACGTGGCCACTGGCCGGCCGATCGTGTACACCTCGGCCGATTCGGTCTTCCAGATCGCCTCTCACGAGGACGTCGTGCCCGTCCCCGAGCTGTACCGCTGGTGCGAGATCGCGCGCCGCATCCTGCGCGGCCCGCACGCCGTGGGGCGCGTGATCGCGCGTCCGTTCGACGGCGTTTCCGGCGCCTACGAGCGCACGCCGCGGCGCCGCGACTTCTCGCAGGCGCCGCCGGGCCCCACGTATCTCGACCTGTTGCACGAGCGCGGCGTGCCCGTGATCGGCGTCGGCAAGATCGGCGAGATCTTCGTGCAGCGCGGCGTCGATGTGGACGACCACACCACCGACAACTCCACCGGCATCGCCGCCTGCACCCGTCACCTTCAGGAGATGGACGGCGGCCTGCTGTTCGCCAATCTCGTCGACTTCGACCAGGTGTGGGGGCATCGCAACGACGTCGCCGGCTTCGCCGCCGGGCTGGCCGCCGTGGACGCTGCCGTGGGCGTGTGGCGCACG
>JBAXRL010000877.1:0-1872 GCA_037131205.1 Actinomycetes bacterium
GCGGTACCCTTGCGCGCGTGACCTCCATCATCGACATCGTCGTCCAGTGGGCGACCAGTCTCATCGGCGCCTGGGGCCTGCCGGCCGTCTTCTTCCTGATGCTGCTCGAGAGCGCCTGCATCCCCGTGCCCAGCGAGGCGATCATGCCCTTCGCCGGCTTCGCCGTGAGCGAGGGCACCATGACCCTCTTTGGCATCACCGTCGCCGGGGTGGCCGGCAACCTCATCGGCTCGTGGATCGCCTACTGGGTGGGTCTTTACGGCGGCCGGCCCTTCATCGACAAGTACGGCAAGTACGTGCTGCTGCGGCATCATCACGTGGAGCTGGCGGAGCGCTGGTTCGCAAAGTACGGGCCGGTGACGGTGTTCTTCAGCCGCATGCTGCCGATCGTGCGCACCTTCATCTCGCTGCCCGCGGGGATCGCCAGGATGCCGTTCTGGAAGTTCACCCTGTACACGACCCTCGGCTGCATCCCGTGGGTGTTCTTCCTGGGGTGGCTGGGCACGCGGCTGGGCGCGCACTGGGAGGATATCCGCCCGTACCTGCACTACGCGGACTACGTGGTGGTCGCGGCGCTTGTCGCCATCGTCGTGTATGCGGTCGTCAGATGGTGGCGCGGGCGGGGAGCCGGCGACGCGCCCGACGCGAACGGCGAGGCGTGAGCCGCGCGCCTCGCGAGGCGCCGGACGCCGCGGGCGACGTGTGAGCGGCGCGCCCGGCGCGAGCTGCCGCGTGCGCGTGCCCGCGACCACGGCCAACCTCGGCCCCGGCTTCGACTGCCTCGGCCTGGCGCTCGACCTGTGGAACGACCTGCGCTTCTCGCTGGAGGGCGCCGGCGTGCACGTCACCACAGTCGGCGAGCACAGCGAGACGCTGCCGACCGACGAGACCAACCTGGTCGCGGGCTCGTTTCTGCGGCTGTACGGAGAGGCCGGCGCCGCTCCGCCGGCCGGCCTCGCCATCCACTGCGATCTGCGCGTGCCGCCGTCGTCCGGTCTCGGCTCGAGCGCGTCGGCGGTGGTCGCCGGGCTGCTCGGCGCCAACGCGCTGCTCGGCCGGCCCTTCGACCGGGCGCGCCTGCTGGAGCTGGCCGCCGAGATCGACGGTCACCCCGACAACGTCGCGGCGACCCTGCTCGGCGGCCTCACCATCGTGGTGCGCAAAGAAGACAAGCTGCTGACCAAGAAGATCCTCGTCCCCGAGGCGCACGTCGCCGTCGCCGTCCCGGAGCTCGCCTTCAGCACGCACACGGCGCGCGCCGGCTTGCCCACGCAGGTGTCGATGAAGGACGCGGTGTTCAATCTGGGCCGCACCCCGCTGGTGGTCGAGGCCCTGCGCACCGGCGACTACGAGCTGCTCAGCCAGGTGATGGAAGACAGGCTGCACCAGGCGACGCGCCTCAAGCTCATCCCCGGCGGCCGCGTCGCCTGGGTGGCCGCCCTGCAGGCGGGCGCCGCGGCCGTGGCCATCTCGGGCTCGGGTCCGAGTCTGATCGCCTTCGTCAGCCTGGCGACCGACGCACTGCGCGTCGCGCGCGCGATGGCCGACGCCTTCGGCGGGATGGGCGTGCCGGCGCGGCCCCTCGGCCTGAGCGCGTCGGCGGCCGGGGCCACCGTCGCCGCCTGACGGCGGCGACGCTCCTCCGGCCGCGACTCGCCGCCGCGCGGACGTGCCGCGGCGGTGTCCGGCGCCGTCCGGCCGCTTCGCGGCCTGCAGTCCGACCCGCCACGGGGGCTCAGCCCTGCGCGGCCTCGCGCTTGGTGATCGCGACGATGCTCCGGTAGAGCTCGGCGAGGCCGTCTCTCGAGATCGGCCCTTTGTTGGCGCGGCTCACGAAGGTGAGCATCCACTCCTCGCGCGCGGGGTCGAGGA
>JBAXRL010000878.1:0-1871 GCA_037131205.1 Actinomycetes bacterium
CCTTGGAGCGTCCTCATGAGCGTACACGCACGACTCATCGCCGATGAGCTGGTCCTCGAAGACGACGCGCCGCGCCGCGGCGCGTCGGGCGCGGAGCCCGCCGCGCCGACCGGCGTGGCCGACGACGGCGCGCTGCTCGACGACTACTCGAACGCCGTGATCCGCGCCGCCGAGCTGGTCGGCCGGTCCGTCGTCAACATCGACGTGCGGCGCCGGCCGGCGCCGCAGGCAGGGCGCCGGCGGCGCAGCCGCCCCGGCGCTCCCGGGGGCGAGGCGAGGCGCGGGCCGCAGAAGCCGCCCGAGCCCAGCTACGGCGGCTCGGGCTCCGGCTTTCTCATCACCAGCGACGGCTTCATCCTCACGAACAGCCACGTCGCCCACGGCGCCGACGAGCTGCGCGTGACCCTGAACGACGGCCGCGAGGTGGCCGCCCAGCTTGTCGGCGACGACCCGGAGACAGACCTCGCCGTCGTCCGCGTCGATGCGCCAGATCTCGTGCCGGCGCGGCTCGGCGACTCACGAACCTTGCGCGTCGGGCAGCTCGTGGTCGCGATCGGCAATCCCTACGGCTTTCAGGCGACCGTCACCGCCGGCGTCGTGAGCGCCCTGGGCCGCTCGCTGCGCTCGGACAACGGCCACCTCATCGACAACCTCGTGCAGACCGACGCGGCCCTCAACCCGGGCAACTCCGGCGGGCCGCTCGTGACCTCGCACGGCGACGTCATCGGCGTGAACACAGCCATCATCGCCCCCGCCCAGGGCATCTGCTTCGCGATCGCCATCGGCACCGCCATCTACGTGGCCGGCAGACTGATCCGCGACGGGCATATCATCCGCGGCCAGATCGGCGTGGCCGGCCAGACGACACCGATCCGGCGGCGCGTGGTGCGCTACTTCGGCCTGCCGCTCGAGACCGGGGTGCTCGTCGCCGGAGTCGAGCCCGGCAGCCCGGCGCAGCGGGCCGGGCTCCTGACCGGAGACCTCATCGTCGCTGTCGACGGAGAGCCGATCCCCGACGTCGACACACTCCACCGCACCATGACAGAGGCGACGATCGGCCGCCCGATGAGCCTGAGGATCGTGCGCCTCACCAGCCTGCGCGAGATCCGGGTGACGCCGACGAAAGCAGGCGTCTGAGGGCGGGCCATTCCGGATTCCCATCCTCACGGCCACGAAGCGAGTCGAGCGGTTCGAAGGAGCCGCCGGAGGTCCGCCCGCGACTCGCGGCGTGTGCTCCCGGCAGGCATCGCCTCAGCCGCATCGTCCTGGCCGTCGCGGCGGCGCTCGCGCTCTGCGCGAGCCTCTCTGCGCGGCCGTCCTGCTCGCCGTCGCGCGCGCCCCGACACCTGCGGGCGCAGCCACCGCCACGAGCGGAGCCACCGCCTCCGCAGCGTGTGGCCGGCTCTGCGCCGTTGCAGGCCGGCTCTCGACTCAGCCGGGCGTGCTCCAGCGGAGCCCGGCGAAGCGCGCGAAGACGCGGTCGTAGGTGACCACGGTGGCCCCGGCCTCGATGGCCAGAGCGGCGATCACCGCGTCGCTCACCAGGTCGCCGCGCGCGTCGGCGGCGCGGCACAGCTCCTCCAGGAGACGCAGGTGCTGACGGCCGGGGTTGAGCCAGATCGTGCTCGGGTGGGCGGCGAGGTGCGCGATGAAGGCGAACGCCTCGTCGTGCGTGCTCGGCGGAGCGAATACCCTGTGGCTGGTGGCGACCCTGATGAGGCCCGCCGCGACGGGCAAGCACAGAGCGACGGCCTCTCCCCCGCCGAGCGCCGCAACGAGCCACGCGCGCGCCTCCCGGTGCTGCGGCGCCGCCGCGCGGTGCGCGGCGACCAGGACGTTGACGTCGGGCAGCAGCACCTTCAGCGGAGCTT
>JBAXRL010000879.1:0-1868 GCA_037131205.1 Actinomycetes bacterium
CGCTCGGTCCACGAACGCCCCGCACGCACATCCCTACCGGGATAGGCCCTTAGGGGCCGGCCACAAGCTCCTTCGTGAAGCCGGCCGTCTCGCCGGTCGCGCCTTCCACCTCGAGCGTGTGCGTCCCCTCCGCCAGCGGCGCCGTGGTGAGCTTCCACTTCTCCACGGGCTCGTCGAACGCGCCGTCGATGGCGAGCAGCGGCAGCCACTCGCCATCGTCGATACGGAACCGCAGATCGTGTGGCACGAGAATGCTGACGTCGTGGCGGAACGGGATGCCGATACTGCTCGTCCCGCGTGGCCAGGGCTGCTCCCGCACCGCGCCCGTCACGGTGAAGACCCCGCCGTCCGCAACGGTCGGGCGCACCGCGTCGAACCGCGGCCTCGTGTCGACGACGTCTGGCCGGGCATCGGCGTCGCCGTCGCGCAGACCCGTCTGCCCGATGCTCGATGGGCACAGGTCACCAAGCGCGAACGCGTCGAGCGTGGCCTGCGACCCCCGCATGATGCAGGGCAGGTCCGTGGCGCCGCCCTTCACCGCGTTGCGATTCCGCTCGCCGAGGTACCCCGCGGTGAGATTGCCGGTGCTCGGGTAGCCGGGCCGCGGCGGCGCGTACTCGTCGAGCGCCCCGAAGACGTGCCCCATCTCGTGGGCGAGCACCGCGTCGAAGTTGCGGAACCTGTAGCCGTCGTTGTCGTAGGTGAGCACCATGTACGGCCCGTAGAGGTCCGCCGTGTAGGCGATAGCCCCGTCTGGGAACATGCCGTCGGCGTCCCGCAGGCTGTCGACCACGTACAGCACAAAGGCCCAGTCGGCGCCGGCCTTGCGGCGCACCTTGTCGGCGTAAACGCGCTCGGGGAGCGGGCTGTCGTCGATCCGGTCGTGGGCGAAGCCGAGCTTGTCCATGATCTGCCAGCGCCACCCGGCGTCGCTCAGCCGGTAATCCTTGCTGAACTGGTCGACCGGCCGCGAGATCGGCTCGTAGCGCGTCATGGCGGTGAGCGGCGCGCCGTACTGACCCGCCGCGGGGAGGAAGACCTCGAGCGAGCCATCCGGCGAACGCTCGTTCCACCAGGTGAGCGCAGCCTGCACCTTGGCCAGCACGTTGGCGCGGCGGTCCCCGAGGTTGCCGGGGTCGGGCCGCGACCAGTTCTCGGTGCTCGGGTCCAACGAGCCGTCGCTCTCCACGAACACGACGGCGACGGCCACCCTGCCGGCGGCGAACGCCGCCGTCTCCCGGGCCGTGGGCAGCGCCCCCAGGGCGAGCAGCGGCAGCGCCCGAGCCGTTTCGCGGGCGAGCGGCCCGCGCAGATCGTCCAGTACGGGCGGCGCGGGCCGCCGCGGGATCGGCGTGGCGGCAGGCGCCGGCGCGGCGGCGAGCGCCGCCGCGCCGGCGAAGACGCAGACGAACGCTGCGAGTGCAACGAGCGCGACGAGTGTTGGGAGGCCCCTCCTCATACGGGGATTGTCGCACGGGATCCTCCGCCGGTCGACTCGCGCCGGCGGCGGGGGCCTCGTCCACCGTCACTTCCGCCGCAGGCGCGCAGCCCGTGGAACCGTACCGCTTCGACTGTCTTCGACGACGGGGGCTGATGGGAAGAAGCTGATCCTCACCGGCCACGCCAGGCGACGCGCCGCGGCGGCCGACCCCGCCCGCGTCCCGCCGCCCGGTCGCGCGGCGCGTCGCTTGCCCGCACGCGTCGTCTCGCGCATCGACCGGCGCGGTTCCGGCAGCCGCGGCCTGATCTTCCGGCAGCCGCGGCTGCAGAAGACCGCGCGGGTGGTCGCCGCCCACGGCATGGATGCTGTGCAAGCGTATGCCGTTGGCGGTACCGCCGGCGGTACTTCCAACGGTATCGTTGGAAGT
>JBAXRL010000880.1:0-1864 GCA_037131205.1 Actinomycetes bacterium
GTGGCGGTGAGCTCTTCCTGAAGGCTGAGGACGTTCTGGTTGGCCTTGAGGTCCGGGTAGGCCTCGACGACCGCGAACAACGACTTGAGGCTCTCGGTGAGCATGTTCTCGGCCTGCGCCTGGGCTTGTGGTCCCTGGCTGCCCGCATTCATGGCGGCGGCGCGCGCGGCGGTGACGTTGGTCAGCGTCTCCTGCTCGTACGACATGTAGTCCTTGACGGCCTCGACCAGATTGGGGATGAGGTCGTACCGGCGCTTGAGCTGTACGTCGATCTGGCTCCAGGCATTGTCGACCTGGTTGCGCCGGCCGACCAGGCTGTTGTACATGCCGGCAAAGATGATCCCCAAGACGACGAGGATCACGACGATGATGATGACCGCGATCACCCCAGGCTCCTTTCGTTGGCTGCGCTCCTGCGCGCCTAGTGTACGCCACGGAGGGGAAGAGATGTATCGGGAGATTGTGCCGGCCTGCCCGGCTGCGATACCCTGCGAGGACGATGAACGCACGCATCCGTGAGATCGTGATCCTGGCCGTCGGCCTGGCGCTCGTGCTGGGCGCGGCCCTCGGCGGCTACGCCGTGGTCCGCGCCCGCGCCGACGGCGTCCTCGGCAGCCAGGTGCTCGCGCCCGTGGTGATGCCGACGCCGGTCGCCGCCGGCGCCGACCCGGCGCCGCAGTACGAGCGCTGGATGGTCGGCGTCGCCCGGCGCCCGCTCACGGTGCGGCGACGCCCCTCCGACAGCGCCCCGCCGATCGTGCGCCTGGGCACGCGCACCAGCGCGGACTATCCCACTCTCGTGCTCGTCGACTCCATCAGGGAGGTGGACGGCGTGCCGTGGTACAAGGTGTGGGTCGCCGTTCTGCCCAACGAGACGCGTGGCTGGGTGCGCGATGGCGCGCTGGCCTTCTACTCGACCACGGCGAAGATCGTCATCGACCTCTCGCGGCGCAAGCTGATGGTGTACCGCAAGGGGGAGCTCCAGGGCACGTTCCCGGTGGCGGTGGGGCGCCCGGGCCTGGAGACGCCCACCGGTTTCTTCTTCGTGAACCAGAAGCTCAAGCCGCCGTACCCCGGCGGCGCCTACGGCGTGCTGGCCCTGGGCATAAGCGCCTTCCAGCCCAAGCTGCCCGACTGGCCCGGCGGCGGCCCGGTGGCGATCCATGGCACCAACGAGGACCACCTCATCGGTAAGGCCGTCTCTCATGGGTGCGTGCGCATGCACGACAAGGACATCCTGAAGGTGTCGAAGCTCGTGCCGGCCGGAAGCCCGGTGATCATCGAGAAGTAGCGGCCGCGCGGCGGCGGCCGTCAGGCGCGGACGCGGCCTTAGGGCCTATCCCGCCAGGTCTGCACGCACGGATACGCCCGTGGACACGTCGCGGATGCGGCCCCTCCCCGATTCCCACGTAGCTTGGCTACGAGGGAACCGTCTCGTGACCACCCCGCTCGGTCCACGAACGCCCCGCACACACATCCCTGGCGAGATAGGCCCTTACCAGTACTCGCCCTGGTGCAGCATCATGTCCTCGGCCTTGCACTTGGGGCAGGCGTACGAAGAGGCCTTGTCGAGGAAGGCGAGCTCGCAGCCGCAGACCACGCAGCGAAACTCGTCGATGAGCAGGTCGGCGCCGGTGAGGTCCACCTCGACGATGGCGCCGCACTCCACGCAGTAGCCGGGCATGAAGCGTTGGCGCGGGTCGTGGACGCCCACGCCCCAGCGGATGCGCTCGGCGGTGTAGCCGCACTGGCGGCACTCGAAGGTCGTGTACTCTCCCATGGTGAGCCTCTCTGGACGCGGGGTGTCGCCACGAGTATCGGCAGAATCGTGGCGCGGTTGAGCGTCAGGCTCGGGGCTCCTTGT
>JBAXRL010000881.1:0-1863 GCA_037131205.1 Actinomycetes bacterium
GCGCGGGGGAGTCTGCTGCCGGGCGTGCCCGCCCTGGTCGCGCCGGCGTCCGGCGTCGGCGGCCGCGCCTCTGGAACCACCATCTTCTACGACGGCTTCGAGGGGGGGATGTCGAAATGGTCGGTGTTGTCGCCGAGCGGCACCCCGGCGTGGGCCACCACCACGTATCGGACCGCCGCCGGCGCGTCCTCGGCCTATTGCGCGGGGAGTCAGATCCCAGCCCCCGGCCCCTACGCCAACAACATGAACGCGCAGATGATCGCCGGTCCGTTCGATCTCTCCGCTGTGAGCTCGGCGACGTTCCAGTACAAGCTCTACTACAACACGGAAGTGGACAAGGACAAGGTCAATGCATTTGTCTCGATTGACAACGATATGTTCTACGGCGGTAAGTACACGGGCGACAGTCAGGGATGGGTGAACGGCAGTATCGACCTCACCAACGTGTATACGCTCGGCAACGTGTGCG
The DNA here is from genome assembly GCA_037131205.1 of Actinomycetes bacterium. Lineage (GTDB taxonomy): Bacteria > Actinomycetota > Thermoleophilia > UBA2241 > UBA2241 > CAIXSE01. Next base: position 470 of record JBAXRL010000881.1, read on the forward strand.
GCAAGAGCCAGGTGTGGATCGCCTTCTTCTTCGTGAGCGACCCCGCCATCACCTATGAGGGCGCCTACGTGGACGAGGTGAGCATCACCGGCAGCGGCGGCGGAGGCGGCGGGGCAGTAGCTCTGAGCCTGAGCGCGAGCCCGCTGACCGTCCCCTACAATGGCTCGGTGACCCTGGAAGGCGCGCTCACCGACGCGACCTCTGGAGCCCTGCTCCCCAACCGCGACGTGGTGTGGGCGTGGTCCCAGAACGACAACCTGCCGAGGGAGTGGTTCGCCGGGGATACCGCGAGCTCGTCCACCGGTTCTTATTCCATACTGATCGACAACATCATGTCCCGCACGTATTTCGCCCTGCTGTTCGCCGGTGACGGCCAGTATCTCGCGGGCCAGAGCAACTTCGTCAAGGTCATGGCACGCGCCAGGCTCACGCCGCCGGCCGTCCCCTCTCGCATCCGCGCCGGCGCGCTGATCACGAGCTGGGGCACGCTCATGCCGCCGCATCCGAAGAACATAGGCAGCCACACCAGGGTCTTCATCGAGCGCTTCCTCGGAGGCAAGTGGCGAGCGCTCTACGACACGTACGCCACGATGTTCCGCAGCACGTCCTCCGAGACGACGTATGGTGTGCCCCTGAGGTTCAAGCAGGCCGGCAAGTATCGGATCCAGGCGGTGCACCAGGATGTCGACCACGCCAAGACGACCTCGAGCTGGAGGATCTTCACCGCGTACTGACGCCGGCCGGCGGGACGGGCGCAGGCGGTAGGATCAGGAGAGGCCGCCCGCCGCCAACGCTCGACCGCCGGGAGGCGACATGGAGCTGAAGACCCGCGGCGCCCTGCTCGACGAGGTGGGTCTGTTCGGAGGGGCGGCCTGGACGCCTGCGCTGCTGGCTCTCGGTCTGCTGGTGGTGAACCAGGTCGCCAACGTCGGCTGCTACACGCTCTTCGCGCTCTCGGGGCGCGCCGACCGCTGGCGCACGTTCATCCTTCTGCAGATCCTCGGCGGGATCTTCGGCCTGTTCACGCAGCTGAGCTTCGCCGGCCTGGTGCGCTACGCCTCGCTGCCCTTCGCCAATGCCACCGGTATCGGCCTGGCGTTCGTCTCCGCGCAGGTGTTCAGCGCGGGCCTGCTCCTCCGTGAGCCGTTCACCATGCTGCAGTGGTTCGGCACCGGCCTCGTCTTCGCGGGCGTGCTGCTGATCGCCGCCGGGCAGCCGTGATCCCGCGCTCGCGGGGCGCAGCGCGTGTGCGACGGGTGAGGCCGCCGGGCACGGCGGTAGGGTAGAATCCCCGTAGGTCACCTCGTGCCGAAGTGGCGGAACCGGTAGACGCGCTGGACTCAAAACCCGGTGCCCGAGAGGGCGTGTGGGTTCAAATCCCACCTTCGGCACCA
>JBAXRL010000882.1:0-1862 GCA_037131205.1 Actinomycetes bacterium
CCTCCATGCCGGGGAGCAGGGCCTCGTCCAAAATCTCGCGGGGCGAGGCCCCCGTCGCCAGGAGCGCCTGGGTGAGGGCGTTCACGGTGCCGGCGTCGCCGGCGATGATGGCTTGTTTCAGTTGGTCTTTCATCGCGATCTGCCTCCTTCAGGCCACGCCGGCGGCGCGGTCGGTCTCCGCGACGATGGCGCGTACGCGTGCGGCCACGTCGGCGGGCACCTGCTCGGGCACGTGCTCGCGGATGATGTCGCGGGCCTTCTCGAGGCAGGTGCTGTAGAGATCGCGCGAGCCCCGCGCCTCCCAGTCCTCGCGCACCCGCCGGTCGAGCACCTCGGGCTGGCTGAGCGCGCGCATGTGCCTCAGCGTCGCGTCGAGGCTGAGGAAATCGCCGAACGGCCCGACTCCGGCGATGTCCTCCACCGCCAGGGTCTCGTCGTCCACGGCGATGCCCATCACCGTGTGCTTGATCATGCGTGCGAGCTCGTTGTCCATCACGAGCTGCCCGCAATCGAAGGTGACGCCCGACTCGATCATCCCCGCGCCGTAGATGAGGTTGGCCCCTGCCAACGCCGCCATGAGTCCGGTGAGGGTCTTCTCGTGCCCGACCTGGGCGTCACCGAGCTTGGAATCTGTCTACAACCCGGCGACGAAGCTGGGGATCAGGTAGCGCCGCGCCATCTGCGCGACCGCGGCGCTGATCACGGAGATCTCGGGCGAGCCGACGGAAGCGGCCGCGAGCTTGAGGTCCATGGCCGTCGTCGAGCTGCCGTACATCACCGGGCAGCCGCGCTCCGCGAGCTGCGCGAGCACGATGCCGCTCAGTACTTCGGCGTTGTGCGTGACCAGCGTGCCGGCCAGTGTGACCGGCGACGAGCCGCCGGCCATCGCCATGCTGAGGATGTTGTCGGGGATCCACCAGCGCGCCGACTCGATGATCACCTCGGTGGCGTCGCGCGGCAGCTTGAGCGGGCTCACGGGGCAGACCCCGCTGTACAGGATCGGCCGCTCGCGCAGCGCGTCGTCGCCGCCGACGATCTCGGCGGCCATGCGGAAGATCGCCCTGCACTCCATACCCGAGAGCGGGCCGATACCGATCGGCTTGGTGGTGTTCAGGAGCTGCACTTCGCTGTTGTGTACGGCCGCCGTCTGGGGCGGCACGTCCCTGGCGCCCACGGCGATCTCGTGGGTGTCGAGCTCGCTGAGGTAGTCGTTGAGACGGGCGATGTCGGCGATGTCCCGCTTTGTGGAATCGCGAAGCTCGCCGGTGTCCACGTCGATCACACGGATGCCCTCGCTGAAGTTGGTGAAGGCCACGCGACCCGGCTCCATGACGAAGTCGTTCTTCGGGTCGCGACCGTACAGGGTGTACCTGCTCGGCGACGAGCGGATGGCATCCTCCACGATGTGCGGCGGGATCCTGACGATGCGCGTCTCACGGTCGACGCGGCAGCCGCCGTCCTTGAAGATGTCGAGCGCCTCGTCGTCCTCCACGAAGACGCCGGTGCGCTCGAGGATCTCGAGGGTGGCGAGGTGGATGTCGTCGAGCTCGGACTCGGTGAAGACGTTGACACTCAGACCGCGGCTGCGGGCGCCGCCGGCGTGCGGATTGCGTTTCACGCAGTCCCTCCAAAGTGGGCTCGGCAGAGGATTAGTTAGTTGCATAACTAACTAGTGTGGTAGAGTAGCAGACGGCGGAGGCATGTCAAGTGGCCGGCCCGGCCGGCGAGAGGCCGGCGGCGGGGCCGGGCGAGCGGAGAGGCCGCGGGCGATGGCGAGATACGAGCTCCCGATCAGCGATCCGGCGCCGGACCTCTCGCCGACGGCGGCGCGCATCCTCGAGGCCGCCAAGCGCGTCCTCGCC
>JBAXRL010000883.1:0-1860 GCA_037131205.1 Actinomycetes bacterium
GTGCGTGTATTCACCGGCCGTCGAGCGGCTGATCACGGAGCTGGCGAAGCTGCCCGGGATCGGTCCACGCACCGCTCAGCGGCTCACCTTTCACATGCTCAAGCTGAGGCCGGACGAGATCCTGCCGTTGGCCGCGGCCATCACCGAAGTCAAGGAGAAGATCGGCTTCTGCAGCCGCTGCTTCAACCTCGCCGAGGGCGAGCTCTGCACCGTGTGCGCCGACACGCGCCGCGACCCGCGCGTGCTCTGCGTGGTCGAGCAACCCTTCGACATCGTGACCATCGAGCGCACGCGGGAGTTCCGCGGCCTCTACCATGTGCTCGGCGGGGCTTTGAGCCCGCTGGACGGCGTGGAACCCGACGACCTGCACATCGCCGAGTTGCTGTCGCGCGTCGACGGCGACGTTGACGAGGTCATCCTGGCGACCAACCCCACCATGACCGGTGAGGCGACCGCCATGTACGTTGCCGACATGCTGCCGCCGCGGGTGCGCGTCACCCGTCTGGCCAGCGGCCTGCCGGTGGGCGGCGACCTCGAGTATGCGGACGAGCTCACGCTGGGCCGCGCCCTGACGGGGCGTCGCAGCCTGCGGCGCGGAGAGGAGTGACCATGGCGACAAAGACCGGCACCAAGGAGAAGCCAGCGGCCGATCTCACGGAGATCCGTTGGCACGCCCGTGGCGGCCAGGGCGCCGTGACGGCGGCCAAGATGGTCGCCGAGCTGGCGCTCGGCCAGAAGAAGTACTTTCAGGCCTTTCCCGAGTACGGCCCCGAGCGCTCGGGGGCGCCCATCGTCGCGTACACGCGGGTCAGCGACAAGCCCATCCAGATCTACGCCGGCATCGAGCACCCGCAGATCGTCGTCGTGCTCGACCCCTCGCTGCTCAGCGTCATCGACGTGACCAAGGGCGCGCCGGCCGACGCCATCGTGCTGGTCAACAGCGAGATGAGCCCGGCCGAGCTGCGCAAGCACTATCACCTCGAGGGCTTTCACTACTACACCATCGCCGCCACGCGCATCGCCGTCGAGACCATCAAGCGGCCGATCCCCAACACCCCCATGGTGGGGGCGCTCACGCGCATCACAGGGCTCTTCGCCATCGACGAGGTCGTCGCGTTTCTGCGCGTCGACTTCAGCAAGAAGTTCCCGCCCAAGGTCGTGGAGGGCAACATCAACGCCATCACGCGCAGTTACGAGGAGGTCAAGGGCGAATGACCGTCGAGAAGAAGACCGCTGCCAGGCAGCCGGCTCCTCCCAGAAAGCCGCGCCCCGCGAAGGTGGCCGCGAAGAAGAAGCCCACGTGGGACATCAGCGACATCGACACGTGGGGGCCCGACAGGCACGAGCTCGGCGCCACGATCGTCGAGGCGGGCAACTCCGTCTTCAACGAGACCGGCGGCTGGCGCAGTGAGGTGCCGGAGATCGACAGCGAGAAGTGCGACGGCTGCATGCTGTGCTACTTCTACTGCCCCGACGCCTCCATCGTCATCGAGAACGCCAGGGCCGTGGGCATCGACCTCGAGCACTGCAAGGGCTGCGGCATCTGCGCCAGGGAGTGCCCCACCGACGCCATCGTCATGAAGACCGATGAGAAGGAGTGAACGTGGCCACCACGACAAGTGAGATCCTGGCGGTCACCGGCAACGAGGCGGTCGCCGAAGCCATGGGTCAGATCGACCCGGACGTGGTGTGCGCCTACCCGATCACGCCACAGACCGAGGTCGTGCAGCTCTACGCGCAGATGGTCGCCGACGGCAAGGTGAGCAGCGAGTTCGTCACCGTCGAGAGCGAGCACTCCGCGATGAGCGCCGTGATCGGCTCGGCGGCCGGCGGCGCGCGGACCATGACGGCGACCTCCTC
>JBAXRL010000884.1:0-1860 GCA_037131205.1 Actinomycetes bacterium
ACCAGGCGCTCGGCCTCTGCGGCGGCAAGTGATGATGACTCAGCTTCCACTTCGTGCCTCCTGCTCGTCGACTCCGGGTGCGGCCCATCTGAGGACCGACGGTGTGCTCCTGCTTGTGATGATAGCGGGAGTCTCGGCGCGCTGGAAGGGCATGCGCGACCCGGCTGGGTGACGTTGACGCGCACGGGCGGTTGACAACGAAGGTGAGGCGGGTGCTTTGGGCGACTGTTCGGGCGACCGCCCCGGGGCAGAGCGCTTGGACCATTGCAGTCGCGCCGCCGCGACCTCGCGGTGAGGCCAACGTGATCCTCAGGCGACGACGGACTCCAGGGCGGTCAGAGCCCGAGGCGGGTCGCTGATCGGAGCTGGTGTCTGGAATGCCATCTGTCAGGCCCCCAGCCCGTTCTCGGACTGCACGGTCTCTGCGCCCATGCTCTTCGCTGCCTCTTGGTACGCCTCCGTCAGCGCCTGGAGCAACTCGTCGGTGATGTCCGGCGCGGCCCGGCCGACGCCGAGCTCGATGCCCGTGAGCGCCTCGACCGGCGCGATGGCCGCCGCTGCGTGACGTTCGAACACGCTCCGCCAGAGGCTCATCGAGGGACCATTGTCGTTCCAGATGGTGACCAGACCAACGTCCACGCTGGGGATGCAGGGCTTCAGCATCTTGCGCCCTGTCACGCCGCTGGTCGTCCACAGTCGTGCCAGGCCTTCGTCCTCGAGCGACTGCGCCCACTCGGCGAGCTTGCTCAGCAGCGGGCGCCCGCTCTCGGGCGCCGTCTTGATCGAGGCAAGGAAGTCGTCGGCGCCCCTGGTCGTCACGGGCATCGGTCCGCCCGGACCCCCGGCGTCAGATCCCTCGTCCTGAGGCTCGACCCGCGCCGGCTCGACGCGCTGCGGCACGATGACGCGCTCGCCGCCGACCTCGTACTGCGTCACGGTCACGAGGTCGATGGTGACGATGCCGGAGGAGATGTGCTCCAGGTAGCCGACGAGACTGACGAGCTCGGGCGGCGCATCGTCGAGCACTGATCGCAGCCCAGGGCCTCAGATTCCGGCACGCGCGCCGTCAGGATGGCGGGAGGCGCGTGCCGACAAAGAAAACGGGAGGCTCCAACGGGCTCTGCATGAGCCGGTGGTCCTCCCGTGTACTAGCGCCCTGATTATACCCGGCGGCGTCGGAGACACAACCGGCGGCATGACTCCGCTCGGTCGCGGCTACGGCCGCCAGTCCTTGCGCATCGCGCTCACGTCCCATGAGCGCACGAAGTCCATCGGCGCCTCAGCGTATTCGGGCGCGGCATGCACGACAGTGCGCATGAAGAGCCTGAGAGAGAGGTCCGCGACCTGGATGGCATCCACATATCGGCTGTCCACGGCAGTCACCGACGCGAACCGCGGAAGGCGCCGGTTGTCGTTGAGGTAGTCGGCAAAGTCGCGAAGCTGGCTTGAGCTGTGGCTGTGGCGGTCGAAGACCAGCTCGCACTCGTTCGTGATTACCGACGCGTGGCTGAAGTGGGCCTCGAGAAGTCGCCGCACCTGGAAGTTGCGGAACCTGGTGCCCTGCCCAACGCCCAAATACCAGCCCGTGTACCGCGCCTTTTCGAGGTACGTCGCGGTGTACTTGACGTGGCCGGCGTCCTGCAGCGTGCGCAGCATCTCCGCCAGCCTCGGCCTCAGCCTCGCGTCCTCGTGCAGTGGCTTCAGCTCCGCGTACATCGCGCGGAAGAAGCGGAGGGAAGCGCAGCATTCAATGACGGCGCGCAGTCCCACATCCGTGGCGTGGAGAGCGAGGCACGCGAAGTGCGTCGAGCGAAACCCGGGGTCGCCGCTCTCGTCGATGAAGATGAAGTCGCGTTTCGG
>JBAXRL010000885.1:0-1856 GCA_037131205.1 Actinomycetes bacterium
GTGCGCCGACGCGGAGCGCCCGCACCGCACGCGCGCGAGCGGGGTGGACGTCACCGTCACGAACCTCGAAGGCCTGGTCGATGCGCTGAGCGGAGACGCGACCCGGTAGACGGCCGCGCGCCGCTGGCGCCGGCGCGGCTCCGCGTTCGCGGGGCGGCAACGCCGCGGCTCAGCGTTCGCCTGCCGCCGCGCCGGCGCCGGCGACTCTCCCTTTTCTCGTCGCGCGCGAGGCCGCCGAAGCGGCCCACGAAGCTGCTCCGCCTGAAAGTGCCGCCCAGCCGGCAGGTGCCCAGGCCCAGGTCGGTGGCGTAGAGGATCACTCGCTCCAGCAGGTAGCCGTAGTCCTCGAGGTCGTGCGGCGTGCGGCGCACGGCGCCGACGATGAACCCGGTCGCGCCCTTGATGAAGCCCGTAGGTGCCGAGGCGCCGGAGGGCGCTATCGTCCCCCGGCGCCGCGGCCACGAGGGCGAACCGCGCCTGCGCGCCGAGCGGCCCCATTGCGCCGGCCGCCATGAATGCGGCGATCAGGCGCTGCCGCGCGGCGGCGATGGGCTCGGGCCGGTAGGTGCGGAACGAATACCGCCGCCGGACCAGCTCGCCTGCGGGCGCGCCCAATGTCGGCGTGTTCATCGTGGGCGCGGTCTTGGTATCTGCTCTTGCCGAACGTAAGTTATCGTCATACCGTGCGACCGGTCGCTGAGGCTGAGAGAACCAGTCAGGGAACCACGAAGGGGGAGGCACAGCATGTCGGTCGAGGACGCCAAGAGCTACCTGCGCAGATTGGCCACAGACAAGGACTTCGTGGGCACGAGTCGGAGGGGCACTGTGGGTGGACGCACGAGGGCGAGAAGGTGTGCGTCCACGGCGAAAACTCCTGGCGTCTGGTGCGTGGCGCACGGCATGAGGGCCTTATCCCGGTAGAGGGATGTGCCCGCGGGGCGTTCGTGGGTCGAACGGTGCGCTCACGAGACGGTCTCCTCGTAGCCGAGCTACATGGGAATCGGGGAGGAGCCGCATCCGCGATGTGTCCACGGGCGCATCCTTCGGTCTGGGCTCAGCGACCGAAGGCCTTGCCCAAGAAGCCCTTCGCCACCGTGAGCCGGCCGATCCTGAAGTGAAGCTCCTTGATCACGGCCTCGTGGGCGGTATCGTTGCCGCGGCGGTCACCGACGGCGAAGATCCCCGCGAGACCCCCGACAGCATGGCGCCCGATTCCGTCAGCCGACAGCGCCTTGACCCGCGGCGCATGCGATGCGTACAATGATAGCAACGCAGGCAAAGGAGGCAGCATGGCCAACCTGACCATTCGTGGCCTTGACGACGCAACGAAGACGCGGCTGCGCCTGGAGGCGGCCCGACAGGGCTACTCCATGGAGGAGGCGGCGCGGCGGATCCTTCGCCGCGCTCTCATGCCCCTTGATGCCGACGAGGGCGGCTTGGGCAGCCGACTGCAGCGGTTGTTCGCGGAGATCGGGGGCGAGGACCTCGTGCTACCCCCACGATCCGCTCCCCGCGCCGACCCTGATCTATCGGAGCCGGCTGCATGATGCTCCTGGACACCAACGTCATCTCGGAACTGATGCGGCAGACTCCGGACCCGACGGTCGTGGCGTGGCTCGATGAGCGCCCCGGGTCCGACTTCTTCCTCTCGTCGGTGACGAGGGCCGAGATCGAGTTGGGCATTGCACTGCTACCGGAAGGCCGGCGGAAACAGGCCCTGCAGGAGGCGGCCGCGCGCATGTTCGAGGAGTTCCACGGTCGTTGTATCTCGTTGGACGAGCCTGCCGCTTCGCGGTACGCGCTGCTGGTGGCCGCACGCACGCGCGCCGGGCGGCCGATCACCGTGGAAGATGCGC
>JBAXRL010000886.1:0-1854 GCA_037131205.1 Actinomycetes bacterium
CGGCGGCCACCTGGTTCTTCATGTCGGTGGCGCCGCAGCCCCACACGTAGCCGTCTTTCACGACGCCGCCGAAGGGAGGCACGCTCCATTCGGCGGCGTCGGCCGGTACGACGTCCAGGTGGCCCATGAACGTCAGCGTGGGGCCGGGGCGGGCGCCGTCGAGGCGCGCGACGAGGTTCTGGCGGGCGGGCAGCTCGCCGACGAGGGCGCTGTCGATGCCGTTGCCCGCCAGATAGTCCTTGAGGACGAGGGCGCAGGCCGTCTCGTCGCCGGGCGGGTTGGTGGTGTCGATGCGCAGCAGGGCGGTGAAGAGGTCGACGACTTCACGCTCAAGAGCGTTCCAGTCGTCGGCCTCGAGACCGTACAACGACACCGTCACCATCCTTGCCCGCGGGGAAGAGGGGCTCGCCGACGCTCATGATAACGGTCCGTACTTCGCGCTGCGAACCGCTTGGGGCCTATCCCGGCAGGGATGTGCGTGCGGGGCGTTCGGGGACCGAGCGGGGCGGTCACGAGACGGTCCCCTCGTAGCCCAGCTACGTGGGCATCCGGGGAGGGGCCGCATCCGCGACGTGTCCACGGGCGCATCCGTGCGTGCAGACCTGGCGGGATAGGCCCTTGGGCTCAGGCTCAGATCGTACTCCGTCCGAGCGTGCAGAAGGTAGCCTCATGAGGATCGCCGTCAGCGGCTCCGGCGCCCGCCCGGCTGCGGGCGTTTCGCCGGCGCTTCGCCGGCGCACCGAGCCCCGGCCGGCGCCGCGCCTCAGAGGTCCAGCGCCGCCTGAGATGGTCCCGTCTCCACGCCCAGCATCTGCGCCATGCGCCGCGCGTTGCGCATGCCCCAGTCCTCGTAGTTGTTGTTGAACAGGACGTGCACTGTCTGGGCCTGCCGGGCCAGCTCGCGTACCTGCGGGACCCACTCGCTCAGCTCGGCGTCCGTGTAGAGGTACTTGAAGCGGTCAGAGGCGACCTTGGTCTTCGCGTCCCAGGTGCTCGCGTTACGTCCGTGGAGCCGCACGATCGCCAGAGGCGCGGTGGCGGCGACGGTCGCCGGCGTGCTCGAGCGGAAGCCCTGGGGCTCGTCGACGCAGACGTAGGCGAGCCCGGCCTCCTCCAGAAGGCGGAGCGTGCCGGCGGCGGCCTGCTGGTCCATCCAGCCGCCGCCGCGGAGCTCCACGGCCAGCGTCCAGCCGGGCAGCCGCCGCGGCAGCTCGCGCACGTAGGTGGCGTTGACCTCCGAGCTCACGAACCAGGGCGGGAACTGGAAGAGCACGGCGCCGAGCTTGCCGGCGTCGGCCAGCGGCGCCAGGGCGCGCCGGTGCAGCTCCCAGAGCTTCTCCACGGCGTCCTCGCCGACGTCCTTGCGATAAGCGTTCTTCTTGGCGAGAGCCTCGGCCGGCAGTGCCTCGCGGAGCCACGCGGGGAGGCGCTCGACGCGCGCCGGGTGCCCCGTGAGCAGGGCGTAGGCCTTGACGTTGAAGACGAAGCCTTCCGGAGTGCGCGCCGCCCAGAGCGCGCTGTTGCGCTCAGACGGCGGCGCGTAGTAGGTGGAGTCGACCTCGACGATCGGAAACTGCTCGGCGTAGTATCGCAGCCGCGCCTCTGCGCTGGTCACGCCACGCGGGTAGAAGCGCCCACTGGCGATCAGGGTGGGGTCGGTCCACGAACAGCTGCCCACAAGGATGCGTGCGCTCATTTCGGCCTCCAACTATCCTCTGCTCCGGCGACGCTCTGTTTTACCACGCAAGCAACGTTGTTCCCCCGGCGGGCCTGGTCTATACTCACGGCGACTGAAGACCAGTCGGCGCCACGGTCTCTGCAGACCACAGCCTCGAGCACGAAGGGGCACCGAAG
>JBAXRL010000887.1:0-1851 GCA_037131205.1 Actinomycetes bacterium
GGTACGGTCTCGCCTGCGACTGCTACGGGCCCTGCAGCGACAGCAAGGTGGTCGATGCGCAGTTCGGCTACGAGCGCGCGGTCAACGCCCTCCTCGGCGTCGCCGCTCGCCCGCGTCTGCTCTCGGGCATCGGAGAGATGCAGGCGGGCGTGGGCAGTTGCCTCGAGGCTCTCGTCATCGACGACGAGGTGCTCAACAACGTCCTCTACGCCATCGCCGAGAGGCCCTGGGACAGCGACGCTCTGGACGTCGAGGCGATGGTCGACGGCGTGCTCTCGGGGCGCGGCTTTCTCGGCGCCAAGCACACGCGGCGGTACATCCGCAGCGAGTTCGTCGCGCCTCTGCTCAGCTACCGCGGCGGCCTCAACGAGTGGCTGGCCGCGGGACGCGGCGGCGTGGTGGACCTGGCCGCCGAGAAGGTCGCGGCTATCGTCGCACGGGAACCGGTGGGATTGCCCGACGACCTCCTCGAGGAGCTCTGCGCGCTCATCGCGAGCTGCGCCGCCGAGACCGGGGTACACGAGTATCCGGATCCTCGTCGCGCGCTTGGGCTGTAGACTAGGCTGGACACGGGCGGACGGCAGGATCCCCGCCCGGCGGTTTTATCGGGCGAGTGACGGGATGCGGAGAATGGCGATCCCCTTCGTGCACATCCAGGCGCGCGGCTCCCACCGGGAGCTCGGCCGCGCCGTCGGCGAGGGCGCGCGGGACGCCATCCACGCCTCCGTCGCCTTCTTCCGCGACAACTTCACCGCCATGACCCAGGGCCGGCTGAGCTTTGCCGAGGCCGAGCGCCTGGCGCTGGCCTACGCAGAGGAGGCCCGCCGCTGGACGCCGCGGCGCCTCGAGGAGCTCGAGGGCGTCGCCGAGGGGGCGGGCCTGCCGCTCTCTGAGCTGCTGGTGCCGAACTGCGCTGAGGAGCTCACGAGCGACGATACGGGCGCGGCCGGCTCGCGGGCGTCGGCGCCCGCGGGGCCGCACAGCGGCGACCACTGCACGGCGGTCGCGGTCGCCGCCGGCGGTCGTCACGTCATCGGCCACAACATGGACTGGTACGTCGTGGACGCGCCCAACAACGTGCTGTTCGACCTCACGGTTCCTGACGGCACACGGCTGATGGGCATCGCCGGGGCGCCTTACCTGCTGATGCTGGGCATGAGCTCGCACGGCGTCGGCAACGTGAGCAACTCCGTGCACAGCAACGACAATCGCGTGGGCGTGCCCAACGCCTTCGTGCGGCGCGCCTGCCTCGAGGGCGCCTCGCTCGAGGCCGCCCGTGAGCGCGGCCTGCTGGAGGCGCGCGCCCGGGGGACCAACCACTTCCTCGCCGACACGACTGGCCGCCTGTGGGACATCGAGACTTCGGCCACGGCGAGCGCCTTCATGGATCACTCGTCCGCCGGCTTCATGGCGCACACCAACCACTACGTCGCCGCCGGGATGGCGCCGTTCGAGGCGGTGACCTACGAGGAATCGCCGATCCGCCTGGCCACGGCGGAGAGGATCCTGACGGAGGGCATCGCCCGCGGCGACGACCCCGTGGAGCTCGTGGCGGGCGCGCTCCGCTGCCACGATCCGGCCCCGGAGCTGGCCATCTGCGGGCATCCCGACCAGAGCGAGCCGCTGGCCGAGCAGGGCATGACCGTGGGCAGCATGATCTGCGACCTCGACGAGCGCCGCATCTACGTGTGTGCGGGCCCGCCCTGCGAGAATCCCTACCAGATGTACAAGATGGAGGGATGACGCCCGTGAGCACCGCCGACCTCGTCATCGCCAACGGCCGCATCGTGGACGGCTGCGGCAACCCCTGGTACTACGGCGACGTGGCCGTGCGCGGCGGGCGCATCGCCG
>JBAXRL010000888.1:0-1851 GCA_037131205.1 Actinomycetes bacterium
AGATCAGCCAGTACGACGAGCCGCTCGCCGTGGAGGGCTGGTTCGAGTACTGGGTCGGCGACGAGAAGCTGCGCTGTCGCATCAATCGCGTACACATGGAAGAGGACGCCGCCAAGCTCATCCACGCCGGCGGCGACGCCGGGCGCATCGCCGGCTCCGACTACTCCATGGTCGACTTCAACCGCGGCGGCACGCCGCTCATCGAGATCGTCACCGAGCCCGACATCCCGTCGCCGGAGGCGGCGCGGGAATTCCTCCAGCAGCTCCGCAGCCTCGTCATCGAGCTGGGCGTCAGCGCCTGCAACATGGAAGAAGGTCAGGTGCGCTGGGACGCCAACCTCAGCGTGCGGCCTCAGGGCAGCAGCGAGCTGGGGACGCGCACCGAGCTCAAGAACATGAACAGCTTCCGCTACCTGCAGCAGGCGCTCGACGCCGAGATCCCGCGGCAGGTGGAGATCATCGAGGCCGGCGGCCGCATCGACCTCGAGACCCTGCACTTCGACCCGGACACGGGCACGACGACGCCCCTCCGCTCGAAGGAGGAGGCGCACGACTACCGCTACTTCCCCGAGCCCGACCTGGTGCCGTTGGTCATCGACCCGGCCTGGGTGCAAGAGCTGCGGCGGGCGCAGCCGGAGCTCCCGGCGGCGCGCGTGGAACGCTTCGCGTCGCAGTACGGTCTGTCCCGTGCCGACGCCCTCGTGCTGGGCAGCTCACACGCGCTGGCCGCCTTCTACGAGGAGGTCGTGGCGCAGGGCGCCGGCGCCAAGCCGGCGGCCAACTGGACGATGGGCGAGTACCTCGCCCATCTCAACGCCGCCGGCCTCGAGGCCGGCCACGGCCACGTCACCGCCGAGCGCCTCGCCAAGCTGGTCAAGCTCGTCGAAGACGGTACCGTGTCGACGAGCGCCGGCAAGGACGTCTTCGCGAGGATGATCGCCGGGCGCGCCGAGCCCGAGGCGATCGTCGAGAAGCACGGCCTCGGCCAGATCAGCGACACCGCGGAGCTCGCGGCGATCGTCGCCGAGGTCGTCGCCGGCAACCACGCACAGGTGGAGCAGTACCGGGCCGGCAAGCAGCAGGTCATCGGCTTCTTCGTCGGCCAGGTCATGAAGGCCAGCGGCGGGCGCGCCAACCCCAAGCTGGTCAACGAGCTGCTGCGCAAGGCGCTCGGCGGCTGAGCCTCGCCCGGCGCGCCTCGCGACGGCCGCCCCGCCGGCGTGGGCGCGGGCGTGGGCTCGTCCCGCGGCATCTCGCGCCCATCCTCCACTCCCGATCCACACTCCTCGGCCGCTGGCGGGCTGCATCAGGTTGATGCCGCTGAGCTGCATGTTCGGCGGCGCGCCGGCAGAGCGACGTTGACCAGTTGGTGGACTGATGCTATGATGTAGTGGTGTAAAGACACCAAGATCCCCGATCTCGGTCTGGAGGTGGCGATGCCTCGTCTCAGCATCACGCTCAGCGAAGAGCGTCACAGAGCCGTCAAGGAGGCGGCCGCGCGGCGCGGCGCCACCATCACCACTATCATCGATGAGAGTCTGGAGGCGTGCGGCGTAAAGAGCCAGGCTCGCGCCGAGGAGCTGGTCGCACGGGCGCGTTCTCGGAGCTCCCTGAGCCCTGAGGAGGCAGAACGCCTGGCGGTCGCGGAGGTGCGGGCCTACCGCGCCGAGCGGCAGGCGAAGGCCGGCGCCGACACTTGCATACGCGCCGGGTGAGGCCTCTCTGCGTCGTCGACACGAACGTCGTGGTCAGCGGCCTCGTGAGTCGCGCCGAGGGCGCCCCGCCCCAACGGATCCTGAACGCGATGCTGGCCGCCGAGCTCGGCTTCGCGCTCTCCGTCGAACTGCTCGC
>JBAXRL010000889.1:0-1845 GCA_037131205.1 Actinomycetes bacterium
CGACGATGTCAGGGTCGTCGTCAACGATCAGGATCTTGGGCACCACGCACTCCCTTTTTCGCTTGCCGTTCCCCATGGCGCCACCGGATGGCGCGCCAGAGTGGTCGGGCCGCGGTCATCCCGGCGCGGCCGCCGCGGCCCGCCGGCATGCGCCGGGCAGGGCGGTGACACGTGAGGGGATGGACGAACGGCGCCGGCCACGTACTCCGCTGGATCCACTTCGACTCAACTCAGGACTGTTTCTAACGCATTTCTCGTGCTTGTACAAGGCGTCACGAAGCCTACAGCACAGTATCGCACATCTTCGGACACGACGCTTTGCTCGGACGCGGCCGCGTGAATGGAGACCGCCGCGGACCACGCGACAAGGCTATCTGCGACGCGCCCGCGCATGACGCCATGACAGGCCTCGATCAGCAGAAAGACAAGGTTCCTTCTGCGTCCTGCGAGCAACAGTACAAGGCGCTTCCTTGTCGCCATCCGCACAGGGGACGAGACCGATCGGCGCGCCGTGGCGCTCACGCCGCCCGCCGCCCGAGTCTCGGGCAGCCGCGGCGGAGAGGAGCGCGAAGGCGTCTTCGGCGACCGTGTGACCGGGGAACACGACGTAGTCCGGGAGCGCCGCGACCGCGTCCCGATCGAAGTGGAACCTCTCGTCCCGGGTGCTGTCGTCGGGACTGTCACGCGGACAGGAAGCCGCCGTCCACCGGGATCGCCGCGCCGTGCACATATGACGCGAGGTCAGAGGCCAGGAACAACGCGACACCAGCGACCTCTTCGGGTAGACCGAACCTGCCGAGAGGCAAACGCTGCATGAAGTCGTAACCCGTCTTCACCAGGCCGAGCCTGGCTTCTGTGAACACGCGCCTGGCGATCGCCGTCGTGCCGGGTGTCTTGATGCCGCCGGGCGCCAGGGCGTTGACCCGGAACCCCTTGCGACCGTACTCCCTGGCCAGCGCTCGAGTGAAACCGAGGACACCCGCCTTGCTCGCGATGTAGGGGACCATGTCCTGCTTGAAGGCGCTGACAGCCTCTATCGATGAGACGTTGACGATCACGCCGCCCGCGGCGCCGCGCGTCCTGATGAAGCCCTGAGACATCCAGAACAGCGACTCCAGGTTGACCTGCATGATGCGGTCCAGATAGGGCGCATCGACGTCCAGGAAGCTGCACATGGGGTAGATGGCGGCGTTGTTGATGATCGTGTCGGGCCGACTCCCCGCGGGCAGGCCGCCCCAGAATGCGTCGACCTCGCTCTTGCTGCCGAGATCGATGGTGTGGCAGAGCGCGGCGGGGCGACCGGCGCCCTCGGACTCAAGGCTCACACGCGCCAGTCCGGAGGCGTCAACGTCAAGCAGAACGAGCTGGGCGCCGGCGTCCGCGAACGTCAAGGCCATGGAGCGGCCGATTCCCGACGAGGCGCCCGTGATGAGCACGCGCCGCCCCGTCATGTCCACGGATGTACGCAAGGCCACAGACCGCTCCCATACCTGACGGCTCCCGCGCTCAGGAACCGCTCCCTTCCATCGTATCTCTTCATTCCCCCGGCCCCGTGAGGCGCAAGCACGAGACTGAGTCCCGATGGCCCCGACAAGAGGTGCGCAGCAGTACGCAGAATGAGCAGTGGTGTGCAGAAGTGTGCAGAAGTGTGCGGAAGTGTGCGCATGCCGCAAGTCGCCCTCGCGGGCAGGCGACCAGCGGCCGCTGAAAATGGGAGACGCAGAGCTGTTCTCCCATCAGACGATGCCGCCCGGATCCACGCCGCGCCCGCGCGCCGCGCCCGCGGACTTCGCGCGCCGCGCCCGCGGACTTCGCGCGCCGCGCCCGCGGACTTCGCGCGCCGCG
>JBAXRL010000890.1:0-1844 GCA_037131205.1 Actinomycetes bacterium
TCGAGCCACTTGGCCATCTCGACGGCGCACATGTAGCCGGTGAGGTAGCCGAGGTCGTTGTAGCTCGACTGGGCGGTGGCGATGTCGAGCACGGCGGAGCCGATGCCGAAGAGGAAGGGTGCTCCGGGCCTGCGCAGCTGGTGGATCACCAGGCCGAACAGACACTCGGCCACTCCCTGGGCGGTGTGGCCCGCCACCGTGATGGGCGCCGTGGCGCCGGCGAGCGGCGCCGGCGAGTAGATCGAGGGCACTCCCGAGTCGGCACAGAGCAGGAGCTTGTCCAGGCTGTCCACCGGGTGTACAAGGGGGCTGCTGGGCTCGTTGTAGACCACGAAGTAGGGCTTCTGACGAAGCTCCTCGGCGCCGCCGCGGAGCTCGCCGGCGATGTCGATCATCACCTTGAGGTCGCCGGCGTTCTCGGCGGTCATGACCAGCGGCTTGGTGGTGTTCTCCAGCATCGCCTGGAAGCTCAGCAGGTATGCTTGATGAGGGTCCTGCTCGGTGGGGTGCGCCGAGCTCATGACGAAGTCCAGGTGCGGGAGCGCATCGACGAGGCGGGCGGCGCGGCGCACGTCCTCGAGGACGCTCGGCCGATGCTCGCCGGTCTCGAGGTCGTAGGTGGACATGAGGTCCGACCCGGTGCCGAAGTAGCTGTTGTAGCCGCCGAGCTCCATGGCGCGCTCGCCGCCACGATCGTAGACGTCGACCACCGGTGGCACAGAGAGGCGCGCCTGCTCGACGAGGCGGCGCGGGATCAGCACGCGGTCGTCCGCGGTCAGGCTGCAGCCCGCCTCGAGCAGCATGGCCCTGGCCTCGTCGTGATGCACCAGCATGCCCACCTTGCCGAGGATCTCGAGAACGGCAAGGTAGATGTCGCGCTTGTCCTCGTCGCTGAGGAACTGCAGATGGCCGACGCGCGAGGCATTGCGGAGGTCCTTCACGATTGGTGCTCCTTCGGTTCTGGAGTGAGACGCGTCCCTGCTTTCTTCACGGCGACGCCGGCAGCTCGAGCGAGCGCAGCCGCTCGAGGAAGAAGTCGATCTCCTCGCGCGTGCCGACGCTGACGCGCGCCCACCCGGGGCAACCCAGGCCGTTGCCGTCGCGGACGATCACGCCGAGCGCCATGAGAGCCTCACAGACGCTCTCCTGGGGCTCGCGCAGTCCCTCGATGGACACGAGCACGAAGTTGGTCTCGCTGGGCACGACCTTGCGGCCCATGCGGGTGAGAGCGCCCTCGAGGTACTCGCGCGCCTCGATGACCATGCGGCGCCGCTCGTGTACCTGGTCCTGGTGCTTGAGCGCTTCGATGGCGGCCACTTGCGCCAGCCGGTTGACGTTGAAGGGCTGGCGCACTTTGTCGAGAGCATCCTTCATGGAGACGGGGCACAAGCCGTAAGCGACGCGGAGACCGGCAAGACCGTAGACCTTCGAGAACGTGCGAAACACGCAGACGTTGGGCCGCTCAGCCTGAAGCGTCAACGTGTCTTGCCAATCCGCCGCGGCCACGAACTCGTTGTAGGCCTCGTCGATCACGACAAGGACGTCCTCAGGCACCTTTTCGACGAAGGCGGCGATCTCCGCCGCCGGCAGGTAGTTGCCCGTCGGGTTGTTGGGGTTGCAGATGATGACCAGCTTGGTGCGGGGGCCGATCGCGTCGGCCATACCCTGGAGGTCGTGGTTGAAGTCCGCCAGGAGCGGGACCATCACCGCCTTCACATCGAGGCGCATACAGATACCCTCGTACAACATGAACGACGGATCCGCGAAGACGACCTCGTCGCCGTGGTCGAGCAGCGCGTCGCCGAGGAGCTCCAGCAGGTCGTCCATGCCGTTGCCGACGGCGA
>JBAXRL010000891.1:0-1843 GCA_037131205.1 Actinomycetes bacterium
GAAGAAGAGCGCGCCGAAGAAGCCGGCGCCGAAGAAGAGCGCGCCGAAGAAGCCGCGCGGCGGCGCTACTGCGCCGGCCGACTGATCTCGCCGTAGAGATCCGCGCGGCGGTCGGCGAAACGGGTGTGACCGCCGGCGTCTCCGCCGCGCACGGACTCAGGCCCGGGCCGCCGCCCAGAAGCGGGATTCGTCGAGCACGTCTCCGGGCTCGACGATGAGGAACTCCTCGTCGTGCGGCCCGCTCATGAGCTTCTCGAGAAAGCGCAGCGAGCCGCTGAGGTGCTCGAGCGGCAGGTCGTAGAAGGCGCTCACGGTCTCGAGGTAGTCGCGCTTCTCTTCGAGACCACCCACGCCCGGGGTATCGATGACCGCGAGACGCGTGTAGTGCTCCATGATGAGCCGCGCCACGCGCGCCGCCTTCTCCTCGCCGTACCTGGGCAGGATCTTGAGGTATTCCTTGTAGGGGTCGTCGATGAAATCGATCCAGCCGCGCGTGTAGTAGTAGGTGCCGGGCTGGCCGGCGTGCTCCTCGAGGTAGCGCTGCTTCGAGCCGAGGAGCAGCGAGATGCAGTCGTCGACGGCGGGCAGTGTGAGGCGATGCGGGCCGGCCCGCAGGCCGGCCGTGCCGTTGCTGCAGCGGCCGCAGCAGAGCAGGATGTCGCGCGCCCCGGGAGTCGCGTCGATGCGCTCCTGCACGGCCGCGCGCAGCCTGTCGGGGTAGTCGTGCAGCGCGCCCTCGAAGAACTCGACCTCGTACCCGGGGTTGACGCGCTCGACCTCGTTGCGCAGAACCTCACAGCTGATGATCCTGGGCGTGGCGTCCATCGGCTCATGGTAGCAGGACCGCGATGGTCCTGCCCGCGCCCGCGAGCGGGCGGTCGCGCGGCGCTCCGCCCGCGGGCGAGTGCTCCGTCACGCCGCCTGCGGTAGCATGAGCAGCGCTTTCCGGGAGGCACTATCGTCGCGACGCGGGCGGCACGAGCGGCACGCGCGCGCTTGACCTGAGGAGGACCCCGTGACTGTGAAGAAGCTGCTCGTCGCCGGCGCCGGCCAGATGGGCGCCGGCATCGTCCAGGTGTCGGCCGTGGCCGGCCTCGACGTCGTGATGATCGACGTCGCCGACGAGTTCATCCAGCGTGGCATGGCCGGCATCGAGAAGGGCCTCGGCCGCATGGTCGAGAAGGGCCGCATGGAGGCGGCCGCGCGCGACGCCGCCCTGGCGCGCATCGCGACGAGCACCGATATGGCCGCCGGGGCCGGCGCCGACCTCTTCATCGAGGCGGCGCCGGAGGTCATGGAGATCAAGGAGGAGCTCTTCGCGCGCGCCTCCGTGACCCTGCGCGACGACGCCATCATCGCGACCAACACCTCGAGCCTCCCCATCACCAGGCTCGCGGCGTTCGTCACGAACCCCGCGCGCTTTGTGGGCATCCACTTCTTCAACCCGGTGCCCATGATGGCTCTGGTCGAAGTGGTCAAAGGCAGCGAGACCGACGCCCAGACGGTGGCCGCGGCGCGCGCCTACGCCGCGGCCGTCGGCAAGACGCCGATCACGGTCAGCGACTCCCCCGGCTTTGTGGTCAACCGCATCCTGTTCCCGATGATCAACGAGGCGGCGCGGGAGCTCGCCGAAGGCGTGGCCAGCGCCGAGGACATCGACACGGGCATGAAGCTCGGCACCAACTGGCCCATGGGGCCGCTGGCGGTCGCCGACATCGTCGGTCTCGACACCACCAGGGCCATCCTCGAATCCCTCGAGCGCGAGATGTGCGACGCCAAGTATCGGCCCGCCGAGATCTTCGGCGAGATGATCGCCGCCGGCAAGCTGGGGCGCAAGAGCGGC
>JBAXRL010000892.1:0-1839 GCA_037131205.1 Actinomycetes bacterium
GGCCACGGCCTGCGCCGGCGGGGAGCGCGGCTCGTGAGCGCCTCCGGGCCGGCGGCAGACGCTGCGTCCTCCGCGGCAGGCGCCGCCCCGGCCGCCCCCCCGGCGGCAGGCGCCGTCCCGGCCGCGGCAGGCGCCGTCCCGGCCGCGGCAGGCGCTTCGCCGGCGGCAGGCGCAGCGCCCGCCGCCCCGTCGCCGGCCGCCCCGCCGCGCGCCTACATCATGGCCGCCGGCCTGGGCACGCGGCTCTATCCGCTCACGGGGCTCACCTCGAAGCCCATGGTGCCCATCCTCAACCGGCCGGTGATGGAGCATCTGCTCAACCTTCTGCGCCGGCACGGCATCCGCGAGGCCGCCGCCAACCTGCACTATCACCCCGACAAGATCCGCGGCTACTTCGGCGACGGCTCCGCCTTCGGCGTCGATCTGCGCTACAACCTCGAGCGCCAACTTCTGGGTACGGCCGGCGGCGCCAGCGCCTTTCGCGAGTTTCTCGGCGACGGCGCCTTCGTCGTGCTCAGCGGCGACGGTCTCACCGACATCGACCTCACGGCCTTCGTGGCGGCTCACCGGCGCAGCGGGGGCATCGCCACCCTGGCCGTCAAGCGGGTCGACGACCCATCGCTCTACGGCGTCGTCGTCCACGATGCTTCGGGCCGCATCACGGGCTTCCAGGAGAAACCGGCCGCCGCCGACGCGCTCTCCGACCTCTGCAACTGCGGCATCTACGCCTTCGAGCCGGCGATCTTCGAGCACGTGCCCGCCGACGTCTTCGTCGACTGGGCCAAGGACGTCTTCCCGGCCCTGCTTGCCGCCGACATACCGTTCCATTGCTGGCCGCTCGAGAGCTACTGGAACGATGTCGGCAACATCGAGCAGTACAGGCTCGGCAACTTCGACGCGCTGCTGGGCCGCGTCGAGCTCGACGTGCCGGGCCGCCAGATCCAGCCCCGCGTGTGGGTCGGCCAGGGGACGCAGATCGATCTCGGGGTACGCATCGAGCCGCCTGTGCTCATCGGCGCGGGCTGCCTCGTCGAGTCCGAGGCGGAGCTCATCGGCCCGCTGATCGTCGGCGACGGCTGCGTCATCGAGCACGGCGCGGTGCTTGAGGGCACGATCAACTGGGACGGCGTCAAGATGGGGCGCGACTCGCGCCTCGCGGGCAGCATCCTCGGTCGCCACGTGGTGGTACACCACGAGGCGGTCGTCCACGAGGACGCCGTGCTCGGCGACCGCACCGATGTCGCCGCCCACGCGCTGGTGCCGTCGGGGGCGCGCTTCGAGCCGCGCTCGTGCGTCGGCTCCGACGGCGCCCGCGGCGACGCGCCGTACACGTGAGGGCGGGCCGCGCATGACCCCCGGCGGCATCATCGACGGTCTCGTCGACCTCGTGTTCCCCAGGCGCTGCGTGCAGTGCGGAGCGGCCGGCGGCTGGCTCTGCGAGCCGTGCGCCGGCGACCTCCGCCCTCTGCCGGCGCAGCGCTGCCCGCGCTGCGGCGCCCCCGGCCCGTGGGCGGCGCCCGGACGGCGCCACGGCGCCGGGCGCCGCTGCCCCGAGTGCGGCGGCCGCCACCTGGCGTTCCACGCGGCCGCGGCCGCCTTCACCTACGAGGGGCCGGCCAAGGCGCTGATCACCGCCTGCAAGTTCCGCGCCTTGCGCTCGCTGGCCGACGACATGGTGGGGCGGGCTTCGCCGGCGTTCGTCGCCGCGGCGTCCGGCGTCGACCTCGTCACGTGGGTGCCGGGTCACCGCGACCATCAGCTTGAGCGCGGCTTCAACCAGGCCGAGCTGCTGGGGCGCGGGTTTGCGCGCCGCGCCGGGGTCCCCTATGCTCCGCTGCT